>JAIOII010000891.1 GCA_019912685.1 Kofleriaceae bacterium | reverse complement strand
GGCGCAGGCACCGGCGTGCGCAGGCCCGAGCTCCGCAGGTCGCTCGTGACGAGATCGGTCGCGGACTCGCCGATGGCGCGCGCGAGCCCGAAGTCACCGACGCGCGGGCGTCCGTCGTCGCCGACGAGCACGTTCTCGGGCTTGAAGTCGCGGTGGACGAGCCCCGCGTCGTGCGCGGCGGCGAGGCCCTCCCCTGCCGCGAGGCACAGCGCGAGCGCGTCGCGCCACGGACGCGGACGCGCCTTGAGCCACGCGCGCAGCGTCCCGCCGGGGACGAACTCCATCGCGACGAACACGCGATCGTCGAGGCGCCCGACCTCGTGGACGGTGATGACGTGCGGGTGCGCGAGCCGCGCCATCGCCATCGCCTCGCGCTGCAGGCGATCGACGCCCGCGCCCGCGCGGTGCAGCTTCACCGCGACGGGGCGGTCGAGACTCTCGTCGCGCGCGAGGTACACGACGCCCATGCCGCCGCTGCCCAGGCGGCGCTCGATGCGAAAGCTCTCGCCGATGCGATCGCCGGGCTGGAGCTCGCGCTCGCGCCTGGGCGCGGACGGCGCGGCCGCGACGGCGGCGAGCACCGGATCGAGGAGGTCGCTCTCGCCCGCCGCGTCCGACAGATCGTCGGGCAGGAGCGATCCGAGCGAGCCGGCCTGGGAGCCGGGCTCCGGCGCGACCTCGTGCGTGATGAGCGCCCGGTCCTCCGGCGCGCCGTCATCACCGGCATCGGGTTGCCCCACCCCGTGATGATAGATCGAAACACGCGTTGCGTTTCGCAACCCGAGCGCCCCGGGGGGCCGCCGGAAGCTCCGTGATTCCGGCCCGGTGAACCGGGCACGGATCATGCTCGATCGTGCCGCCCGTGAGGCTCACCCGCTTGTTCCTCGCCGCGTCGCTCGTGAGCCTCGTTCCGGCTCGCGCGCAGGCCCTCGAGCCGGTCGCGTCGTTCAAGTACCTGGTCACGGGCAACGGCCACGGCTTCCAGGTCTACGACGTCGACGCCAACGCCATCACCCAGTACCTGGAGCGGCCCTACCGCTACCTTCGTGCGAACCCGTCGAACCCCGACGGCGAGGGCATCGTGCGCCGCAACCTCGTGTTCGACACGTACTTCGGCGTGAGGGTCGGCGGCCAGGGAGCGTGGCTCGGCACGCGCGACCCGAGCGAGGTCGGCTACGTCGACGGCTCGAACCTCATCCGCTCGGTGGTGACGGTCGGCGGGGTGCGCACGGAGACCTTCTTCTACGCGCCGTTCGGCTACGACGGCAACGCGATGGTGATGCTCCTGCGCGTCGAGAACACCTCGGGGGCGGCGCAGAACGTCACCGCGCACTCGATCCAGAACTTCAAGATGGGCGCGGCGCCCAACCCCGACGCGCCGGGCGCCGGTAGCGAGGTCATCGCGTTCGACTCGGGCTCGGCCTCGGCGACCGAGACCGGCCCCGGCGGCGGCACCATGGTGTACGCGGCGATCGGCGGCGCCGACAGCTCGAGCTGCGACGCCAACGCGTACAACGCCGTCGCGGCGGGCGGCGATCCGACGCCGATGGCGTCGTGCAACGGCACCGACCGCGTCAACGTGCTCACCCGCAACCTCGGCTCGCTCGCGGCGGGCCAGGTCGCGTGGTGGGGCGTCGCCGTGCTCTTCGACGAGGGCAACGGCAGCGCGGCGCGCACCGCGTGGACGACGTACCTGAACGGCCGCTCGGCGCAGCAGCTCCACGACGACGCGCTGGCCGAGTGGGAGGCGTGGCGCATGCCGCCCCCGCCGGGGCTCACGCCCGACGAGCTCGCGGTGTGGCGCCAGTCGGAGGCGGTCCTGCGCATGGGCCAGATCCGGGAGCCGTACTCGGAGTCGCCGCGCCGCAAGAACAACGGCATGATCCTCGCCAGCCTGCCGCCGGGTGGCTGGCACACCGGCTGGGTGCGCGACCAGGTCTACGCCAACGTCGCGCTCGCGCGCGCCGGACACCACGAGGAAGCCCGGATGGGGCTCGACTTCTTCCTCGGCGCCGACGCCGGGCGCTACGGCTCGTACCTCAACAACGTCGACTACCGGATCTCGACGGTGCGCTACTACGGCGACGGCGAGGAGGAAGCGGACTACTCGGGCCATCCGACCCGCAACATCGAGATCGACGGCTGGGGCCTCTTCCTGTGGGCGGCCCGCCAGTACGTCGACGCGAGCGAGGACGTGGCGTGGCTCTCGTCGACGACGCGCAAGGGCGACGTCGTGTACGACGCGATCCGCTCGGGCGTGGCCGAGCCGCTGGCAGCGAACCTCGAGCCGAGCGGCATCGCGATCGCCGACGCGGGGATCTGGGAGGTGCACTGGGGTGACCGCCAGCACTGGCTGTACACGACGGCGTCGACGGCGCGCGGCTTCTGCGACATGGCGACGCTCGCGCGGCGGGCCGGCCGCATGGACGACGTCGAGCGTTACCGCGGGCTGGCGGAGCGCGCGGTCCAGGGCATGCGCGGCGCGTTCATCGACTCGAACCGCGTCCTGGCCGGGTCGCTCGAGAAGCTGGCGCAGGGGTCGAACTACCGCGACGGCGCGACGGTCGAGGCGTTCACGTGGAACCTCATCCCGGCAGACGATCCGATCGCGACCGCGACCCTCAGCGAGATGTCGTACCTGCAGACGCCCGCGGGCGGCTACAAGCGCGTCGAGGGCTCGAACGATCAGTACGACACCGACGAGTGGATCCTGATCGACCTGCGCGCGTCGGACGCGTTCCGCCGCGCCGGCAACACCGCGAAGGCCGATCAGCTGCTCGGCTGGGTCACCGGCCAGGCGAGCGTCAACTTCCAGCTCCTGCCCGAGCTCTACAACATGCGCACGTCGAGCGGCACGATCGGCGCCTACTCGGGCTCGATCCCGATGGTCGGGTACGGCGCGGGCGCGTACCAGATGTCGCTCCTCGATCGCGCGGGCGCGTTCGAGCCGAGCGACTGCGGCGAGGTCGACGTCGGCGAGTACCCCGACGCCGGTCCGGGCGGCCCCGGCGGCGAGAACCCGGGCGACGGAGACCTGCGCACCGGGCTCGCGTGCATGTGCGCGTCGGGCGGCGCGCCCGCGCGGACGCCGTGGGCGGAGCTCGTGCTGTTCTGCGGCGTCGTCGCGATCGCGGCGCGGAAGCGTCGTCGCGGGCGGGCTCCCGCGTGATCGAGCTGCGCGACATCGGCAAGGAGTTCCCCGGCGTGCGCGCGCTGGGCGGCGTCTCGTTGTCGATCGAGCGCGGCGAGGTGCTCGGGCTGGTCGGCGAGAACGGGGCGGGCAAGTCGACGCTCATCAAGATCCTCGGCGGCGTGTACGGCGCGGGCGAGTACGAGGGCGAGATCGTCGTCGGCGGCGCGACGCAGCGCTTCCGCTCCACACGCGACGCGCGCGCGGCGGGCATCGCGGTCGTGCACCAGGAGCTGAGCCTCGTGCCCGAGCTGTCGATCACCGACAACCTCCTCCTCGGCAAGGAGGTCGTGCGCTGGGGCGTCGTCGATCGCGCGGCGAGCGAGGCGCGCGCGCGGGCGATCCTGCGC
>JAIOII010000890.1 GCA_019912685.1 Kofleriaceae bacterium | reverse complement strand
CCTCGCGCTTGCAGAGGTTGTCGGCGCGGCAGGTGTAGCCGTCGGGGCAGGTCTCGTCGCCGCCGAGCTCGCACGCGAACGCGCACTCGGGGTTCGGCGTCTTGTAGCAGGCGGCGAGGGCGCCGGAGGCGGCGATCGACGCGAAGGCAAGGGAAGCGAAAAGAACGCGGCTCATCTCAGAACTCCCACCCCAGCACGACGCCGGCGCTCTCGCGACCGAGGCGCGGGGCAACGCGCGGCGACTTCGCGACGAAGCCGACCGGCTTCTCACTGCCGCCGGCCCTGGCGTCGAGGACGAAGAAGGTGATCGCGGCCGCGGCGCCGACGCCCGCGCCGATGAACGCGTAGGTCGCGAGCGAGTCGAAGCGCTTGCCCTCGTCGACGAGGTCGGCGTACTGGTCCTGGACCTGGTCGTAGGGCAGGGGCCGACCCTGCTGATCGCGGAAGTCGATGAGCGCCTCGATGTCCTCCTCCGAGCCCTCGGCCGACATGTAGAGGACGGTGCCGACCGCGACGAGGCCGATCGTGGCGCCCGTCGAGATCCACGCCGCGGAGCGCTTCCACGAGGCGCCCTTGTCGTCGGTGAACGACGGGCCGCCGGTGCCGAGCGTGTCGCCGCCCGTGCCGGTCGTCGTGTCGCCGCCGCCGGTGTCGCCGCCGCCGGTATCGCCGCCGCCGGCGTCACCGCCGCCGCCGAAGTCCGGCTCGACGCCGGTTCCGCCACCCGCGCCGGTGTCAGCGCTGCCACCACCGCCGCTGATGCCGAGCGTCGCATTGCAGCCCGCGATGTTCTCCTCCGTGAGTCGGCGGAACTCCTCCTGCGGGTTGGCTTCCTTCAAGTAGCGCTTGTAGTAGACGAGCGCGATGCTGCACTTGCCGGCCTTCTGGTTGACGCGGCCCATGTGGAAGAAGACCTTCGGATCGCTGGTGACCTCGTACGCTGCGCCGTACTCAAGCGCGGCGGCGGCGTAGTTGCCTGCGGCTTCTTCCGCCTGCGCCTGCGTGAAGTGCGCGCGCGCCGCCTGCTTCTGCTCTTCCGTGAGTTGGTCGTCTGCTGCGGCCGGGTGGGCCAGCGCGAGCGCCAACCCGGTCGCGACCCCCAGCGCGAATCGAGGCTTCATCGCGATATCGTACCGGAAACCGGCGGTCCGGGCCAAGCGCGGGTGTGCTATAGACCCCGCGCCATGGCCAAGATCGACCTGGTCCGCAACATCGGCGTCGTCGCCCATATCGACGCGGGCAAGACGACGGTCTCGGAGCGCTTCCTCTTCCACTCGGGCAAGATCCACAAGGCGGGCGAGGTCCACGACGGCGAGACCCAGATGGACTGGATGGAGCAGGAGCGCGAGCGCGGCATCACCATCACGGCCGCCGCGACCACGTTCGAGTGGAAGAAGCACGAGATCCACCTCATCGACACGCCGGGGCACGTCGACTTCACGATCGAGGTCGAGCGCTCGCTGCGCGTGCTCGACGGCGCCGTCGTCGTGTTCTGCGCGGTCGGCGGCGTGCAGCCGCAGTCCGAGACGGTGTGGCACCAGGCCGACAAGTTCCACGTGCCGCGGCTCGCGTTCATCAACAAGATCGACCGCGTCGGCGCGTCGTTCGACGGCGTCGTCGCCGAGATCCGCGAGCGCCTCGGCGCCAACGCCGTGCCGATCCAGCTGCCGATCGGCAGCGAGGACGGGTTCGAGGGCGTGGTCGATCTGATCGAGGAGCAGGCGCTCTACTTCTCGGGCGACATCGTCGACAAGCCCGACATGCGCCCGATCCCCGGCGACTTCGTGCCGTCGGTGGCCGAGGCGCGCGAGAAGCTGGTCGCCGCGATCGCCGACGTCGACGACGCCATCGCCGAGAAGTACCTCGAGGGCGCGGCGATCCCGCCGGCCGAGCTCAAGGCCGCGCTGCGCAAGGCGGTGATCGCCGTGAAGATCATCCCGGTGCTCGTCGGCACGGCGCTGCGCAACAAGGGCATCCACCCGCTCCTCGACGCGGTGATCGAGCTCCTGCCGTCGCCGAACGATCTGCCCCCCGTGGACGGCGTCGACCCGCGAAATCCACAAGGCTCGGAGAAGCTCACGCGGGCGCCCAAGAACGCCGAGCCGTTCGCGGCGCTCGCCTTCAAGATCGCGATGGACGAGGGCCGCAAGGTCGTGTTCATGCGCGTCTTCTCCGGGGTGATCGAGGCGGGCGGCGAGCTGCTCAACACGCGCACCGGCAAGAAGGAGAAGGTCGCGCGCCTGTTCCGCATCCACGCCGAGAAGCGCGAGCGCCTCGACAAGGCGGTCGCCGGCGAGATCGTCGCCGCCGCCGGCCTCAAGGAGGCCACGACGGGCGACACGCTGTGCGATCCCAAGGCACCGATCCTGCTCGAGCGCATCGACACGTACGAGCCGGTGATCTCGCAGGCGATCGAGGCCGAGAACAACGCCGCCAAGGAGCGCCTCGACTTCGCGCTCGCGAAGATGGCCGACGAGGATCCCACCTTCCGGGTGAAGGAGGACGCCGACACCGGCCAGACGATCATCTGGGGCATGGGCGAGCTCCACCTCGAGGTGATCGTCGACCGCATGCGCCGCGAGTACGGCGTGCAGGCCAGCGTCGGCAAGCCGCAGGTCGTCTACCGCGAGACCGTGCTCGGCGAGGCCGAGGGCCACGCCGTGTTCGAGCGCGAGATGAAGGAACAGAAGATCTTCGGCGAGGCGCGCTGCCGCGTGCGCTCGCTGGCGCGCGGCTCGGGCGTGAAGTTCCTGAAGAAGCTCGCCGGCGGCGTCGTGGTGGCGGACGCCGTCGTCGAGGCCGCGCTGCAGGGCCTGCGCGACGCGGCGTCGTCGGGCGCCGACGGGTTCCCGCTCGAGGACGTCGAGGTGACGCTCCTGTCGGTGGGGACGGCGGAGGGCGCGGACGCGATCATCGGCGCGCGCGCCGCGGCGGCCGAGTCGTTCCGCCGCGCCGTGAAGGACGCGAACCCGCAGCGCCTCGAGCCGATCATGAGCGTCGAGGTGACGACCGACGACGAGTTCCTGGGCGCGATCATCGGCGACCTCAACCAGCGCCGCGGCCAGATCCAGGACGTGGCGACGCGCGGGCCCAAGCGCGTCGTGACCGCGCTGGTCGCCCTGCGCAACATGTTCGGCTACTCGACGCGCATGCGCTCGCTCAGCGAGGGCCGCGCGACGTTCGTGATGAAGTTCCAGGCCTACGACACGCTGGCCGCGGCGTCGTAACGCGCGAGCTCAGGTTGCCAGCAGCTCCGTACGCGCGAGCTCCTTCAAGGAGACAAGCGTGGCGAGCATCTGGCGCAGATCGTCGATCTTCGGCGCCGGGCTGAGGCTGTACCTGAACGTCGTCGCGTACGCGGAGAGTGGTTCGAGCGGGCGGAAGCGCTCTCTCCATGGGTCGCCGGCCGGCAGCGGCCTCGGTTCTCCTTCGGGGCGTCCATCGATCAGGATCACGAGATCGTGGTCCTTCGTGTTCAGGAGGCCGCGGTGCAGACGTACCGCGCCGAGGATCTTCTCCGCCGCTTGCTGGAGATGATTCGCCGCCAGCACGTTCGGTGGATCGACGAGCAGTCGACGGGCGGCGTCGAGGTCGAGGTCAGCGGCGGCGAGTAGCCGTGTGATCGGCTTGGCGCGCTTCGGATCACCGGCCATAGACCAGGCGACCTTCGCGTGCGACCGCCTCGGCCAGCTCGCCGGGGATCTCGCGATTCTCCTCGAAGTCGCTCCGCCGCATCGGGATCAGCTCGACACGCATCCGCCGGAGGTCGCGAAGGCGACCCCACACCGCAGCGAGGTCGAGATCGCGCTCGTCGACCGTGTCCGGCAGAACGGCCATGAGATCCCAGTCGCTGTCGGGCCCGTGCGTCTGGCGCGCGCGGCTTCCGAACAGCCAGACCGCCTCCGGCGCGAGCACGTCGACGATGCGCTCGATGACGCCGGGTGGAAGCACGACCGATACCATGACGCGATCGTAGCCAGCTTCGCGAGGTCGAACAACAATCGTCCGGAGGTCGAATGATGACGGGCGCTTGTCGCCCGAGCGGTCGGGGAGGTCAGAAGAGCTTGGCGAGGAGCTCGGCGCCGACGCCGGTGGTGACCATGCGCTCGCGGCGGTCCTCGAGGAGCGCGCCGAGCCAGGTGAGCGCGCCGCCGTCGCCGAGGGCGAAGTCGCGGCCGTCGTCGTGGCGGACGTGGAGCTGGAGGCAGGGGCCGGCGTAGTAGCCGAGACCCTGGATGCGGGCGAGGTCGAAGGCGACGGGGACGTGCGGGTGCGAGGC
>JAIOII010000889.1 GCA_019912685.1 Kofleriaceae bacterium | reverse complement strand
GACGACGCGCGCGCCAGCCGCATCGGCGCCGACGTCCTCGCCGAGGGTGGGAACGCCGTCGACGCTGCGGTCGCGACCGCGCTCGCCCTCGGCGTCGTCAACCCGGCGTCGTCGGGGCTCGGCGGCGGTGGCTTCGCCCTCGTGTGGGACGCCGCCGCCGAGACGCTCCACGTGTACGACTTCCGCGAGGTCGCGCCCGCCGCCCTCGATCCGAGCGACTTCGTCGGTCCGGGGGGGATCGATCCGGCGCGGTCCCGGCCACCAAGCGAGCCAAGCGCGTTGCATTCACCGCCCGAGTGCTCCTATCATGAAACATATCGAAGTGTTGCGATCAGTAGCGACGTACACGATGCGATCTGCCCCAGGAGGTCGATCGTCGGTTCGCAAGCACCCGAGGCGGCACCGTGCACGTGCCCGCCTTCGTCGTACGCTCGGTAGGCTCGAAAGCCGCCAGGGAGAACGCTAGGTGGATACCACGACCCGTCAAGCCAAGCGCGCGCCGGTCACGCTCAAGATCAAGTTCAAGAGCGCGACGCTCGATCAGTTCATCGAGCGCTACGCGGTCGATGTCAGCCCGGGCGGAATCTTCATCCGGACCAAGGAGCCGCTCGCCGTCGGGACCCAGATGCGGTTCGAGTTCCAGCTGCGCGACGCGACGCCGCTCATCACCGGTGAGGGCACGGTCGTGTGGACGCGCGAGAACGATCCGAGCCGTCCCTCCGCCGCGCCCGGCATGGGCGTGCGCTTCGATCGCCTCGGCGACGGCAGCCAGACCGTGCTCGACAAGATCCTCGCCGAGAAGGCCAAGCAGCCGACCACGGGAGGCTCCGCCGGCCCGGAGGGCGCGCCCAAGGGCTTCCTCGAGGTGCCGACCAAGGTGGCGCCGTCGCCGCTCGTCGGCGCGCTCGCGAGCGAGACCAAGCCCAAGCTCGGCGGGATGGCGCCCAAGGCCGGTGGCTTCATCGACGAGCGCACCGACAACACGCCGCTGCCGCGGCCGATGCCGTTCCACTCCGACGCCGAGGAGTTCCCGGAGGAGGCGTTCGAGGAGGCGACCAAGGTCCGCTCGCTCGACGCGCTCGCCGCGCAGACCGCGATCGACACCGGCAACGACGCGCCGGCGCGGAAGCCGGCCGCCGAGAAGCCGCAGCTCTTCGCGACGCCGGAGCGGGTGGCCGAGCCGGCGATCGACAAGCCCGCCGAGAAGCCGGCGCCTGCGCTCGCGGCGGTCGCCGAGAAGGTCGCCGACAAGCCCGTCGAGAAGCCGGCGGCTGCGGTCGCGGCGGTCGCCGAGAAGCCGGCCGCCGCCACGATCGTCTCCGCCGCGCCGCCGCCCGCGAAGAGCGCCGAGGCGCCGCGCCTCGTGCCCGCGAGCGAGAAGGCGAAGGTGGACAAGCCCGCCGTCGCCGCGGCGACGGCGACGCCGATCAGCACGCAGGCGATCGTCGAGCCGTCCTCCCGGGCGCCGACCGCCGTCATCATCGGCCTCCTGCTCGCGGCGCTCGTCGCC
>JAIOII010000888.1 GCA_019912685.1 Kofleriaceae bacterium | reverse complement strand
CGCCGACCTCGCGGTGCTCGTCGCGCTCGGCGTGCACCCCGAGGTCCTGCTCGGCTGGGGCTACGGCGCGATGCAGCTCCAGGTCAACGGCCGCGACGCCCAGGTGCTCGACGTGCACGGCACGTCGATCGGCCTCGCCGTGCCGGTCGCGCTCGACGACGACTGGACGCTCGGCGCCGGGCTCGCGCTCTACCTGCCCGATCAGTTCCTCGCGCGCCTCCAGCTCATCCCGAACAACGAGCCGCACTTCGTGCTCCTCGACAACGACCCGCACCGCGCCGTGGTCGAGACGGTCGCCGCCGTCGCGTACCAGGACAAGCTCGCGATCGGCGCCGGCGCCTCGCTCCTCGCCAACGCGCGCAGCAACAAGATCCTGTTCGACGTCGGCATCGTCGCCGGCGAGAAGGTCGGCGAGGCCGAGCTCGACGTCGAGCTGCCGGTGCGCCTCGCGCCGCTCGTCGGGGTCTGGCTGCGCCCGCACCCGCGCGTGCGCGCCGGCCTCACGTACCGCGGCAAGCTCGCGCTCGACCTGGCGCTCGACATCCTCACCAACGTGCAGATCGCCGGCGTCGTCACCGGGGACGTCCTCGTCTCGCTGCGCGCGTCGAACTACTTCACCCCGGCGCGCATCGGCGGCGGCGTCGCCGTCGACATCCTGCCCCACCTGACCCTCGCCGCCGACATCAGCGTCAATCGCTGGTCGGGGTACCCGGCGGCCGCCGACCTCGCGGTGCTCGTCGCGCTCGACATCGCGCCGCCGCTCGTGTCGAGCACGGTGCCGCCCGCGGCGTTCACCGACACCGTCGACGGCCGGCTCGGCATCGAGTACCGGAACCGCGGCCGGCGCACCGACTTCACCGTGCGCGCGGGCGGCCGTGGAAGCCGTCGCCGGTGCCGCCGCAGGTCGGGCTCACGAGCTGGGCCGACGGCGACCGCCTGGTGCTCGCCGCCGGCGGCGGCGTCACGCTCGCCGACTGGGCGCCGATCCTGACGCGACCGATCGACCTCGACCTGGCGCTCCAGTGGCACCACGTGGCGCACCAGCTCACGCAGAAGCAGATCGACACGTTCCCGGGCGAGGCGTTCTCGTCGGGCGGCAACATCTTCCACGCCGGCGTGTCGGCGACGGTACGATTCTAGCCATGCGCCCCTTCGTCCTCGCGGCCATCGCGGCCTGTGCGGCCTGCGGCTTCCTGCCGGAGGACGACTTCACGGGCGCGCGCGTGGGCGACGGCATCGCGCCGTGGACCGATCTCGGCCCCGCGCCGGCGTGCCTCGGCAACCAGTTCCTCGGACCGCCGACGTCCCTGCCGGGCGGCTTCTGCTACGACCGCAACCAGGTCGAGGATCCGTGCCTCGCCGACGACGACTGCGAGTCGCGCGAGACGTGCGTGTGCGGCCGCTGCACCATCGCGTACTGCACGTCGGCGTCGGACTGCAGCGGCGAGCGCGTGTGCTCGTTCAGCGAGAACCGCTGCGACACCAGGTGCGCCGACGCCTCCGACTGCGCGCCCGGCGAGGAGTGCTTCAACGGCGCGTGCCGCGGCCGGTGCGAGACCGACGACGAGTGCCAGCGCGGCGAGGTGTGCTCGAGCCGCAACTACTGCGTCACCGTCGACTGCGCCGACGACTCGACGTGCCAGGCGACCGAGCGCTGTCACGTGCAGCGCATCCCGCGGCTCGTCGTCGAGCCGTTCGCCGTCGCCCAGCGCGAGTCGCCGCGCATGGTGCTCTACGTCGAGGTCGGCGACGCCGTGCAGCCGCAGCGCGCGATCTGGCGCGCCGTCTCCGACGACGGTATCCACTTCGAGTTCGAGCCGGCGCAGCCCGCGCTCGAGGACGCCGGCGCCGCGCGCGCGCCGTCGATCGTGCGTACGGGGACGGAGTGGCTCCTCTACTACGAGAGCGGCGACGGCGCCGCCATCAAGGTCGCGCGCTCGGCCGACGGCTTCCAGTTCGCGCCGGGCACCGTCGTCCTGACCGGCGGCGCGGGGCCGAGCGCGATCCACGCGCCGTCCGCCGTGCTCCTCCCCGACGGCTCGGTCGCCGTGTACTTCGAGATCGGCGACGGCGCCGCGATCGGGCTCGCGACCGGCGCGCCCGGCGAGGCGCTGACCATGCGCGGCCCGGTGCTCGAGCCGCGCGCCGTGACCGTGCCGGTCACCGAGCCGACCGCGCCGTTCTGGACCGACGTGGTCGCGGTGAAGAGCCCGCACGCCGCCGTCACCGACGGACCGGGCGGACCGTCCCTGCGGCTCTGGTTCTCGGCGTTCGGCCGCGAGAGCGCCGACTCCGAGCAGTTCGGGATGACCGTGCCGCTGCCGCCCAACTACTCGATCGGCTACGCCCGCGCGAGCGTCGACGACCCGGCGGCGCTCGTGACGTGGCCGTACGGGCCCGTGGTCGATCGCGTCGACGCCTTCCTCGATCACAAGGAGGAGCTGTCGCCGGGAGTGGTCCAGCTCGTCGACGGGGACGGAGCCAGGCCGGGCTACCTCCTCTACTACGTCGAGGCGAACGCGGATGACACGGCGATGGGGCCCACCGGTCCGTTCACGATCGGACGGGTCGGCGTGCTGGGCAACGGCGATTATCTGCGATAGAAGAGCAGCCGCCGATTTCTGGATTCACGGAGCGGCGCTCACTAGGATCACACGACGAACATGTTCGCAGTCATCGGGAACCTGATCACCGGCGCCCTCGCCTGCTCCCTCTTCATGGCCACGATCCGGCTGAGCCGGTGATCGTCACTCGGGCGCGACGCTGACCGGGAGGTCCTTGGTGATCTTGGCGGTCTTGCCCGCCTCGATCTTCACGGTGTACGTGAACTTCTCGCGGCCGACGGAGAAGGTCACCTTGTGGATGCCGGGCGAGAGCGCGATCTTGCCCATCGGCGTGATCGGCGTGGTCTTGCCGGTCGGCTTGCCGTCGATGGAGACCTGCGCGAACGGCGTCGCGTACGCGGTCAAGTAGCCGACGTTGGCGTCGGTCTTCGTGTCGGTCTTCGTGTCGGTCTTCGTACCGGTCTTCGGCTTCGGGATGACGACGTCCGGCCGCGAATCGTCGAGATCGATCCGGGTGTCGACCTTCGCGTCGGTCCTGGCCTTCCGCCGATCCGACCGGGAATCCGACTTCGAATCCGACTTCGAATCCGACCGGGAGTCGTCCTGCGTGTCGTCCTTCGTGTCCGCCACCGCCGCGAGCTTCGCCTCGCCCGCGTCGAC
>JAIOII010000887.1 GCA_019912685.1 Kofleriaceae bacterium | reverse complement strand
AGTCGTCGGTGCCGCTGGTCGGCGATCTCGGCATCCTGCTCACGCCGCCCGCGTACAGCCGGCGCCCGCCCCTGCACCTGCCGTCGACGGCCGGCGACTTCCGCGCGCTCGCCGGCACGCGCGCACGCTTCGTCACCCGCGCCCTCGAGCCGGGAGGCGAGCTCTCGATCGTGCTCGAGCGCGAGGGGGCGGAGCCCGAGGTCGTGCCGCTCACGACGAGCGCCGCCGGCGAGCTCACCGGCGAGCTGACGATCACCGGCGCGGCGCGCTATCGCTTCCAGAGCGAGCGGCCCGGCGGGCGACGGACGATCGAGGCGGTCGCGCACGTGATCGAGCTCGAGCCCGACCAGGCGCCCACCGTCGAGCTCTACGCGCCCGGCGACGATCTCGACGTCACCGACATGAAGCGGATCGAGCTGGCGTACGTCGTCGAGGACGACTTCGGCGTCGCCAGGGTCGAGCTGGTGTGGGAGGTCGGCGGCAAGGTCGAGCGCAAGGTGCTCGCCAGCCTGGCCGACCCGCGGGGTCGGGCGCAGGCCAAGGTGGTGTGGGACCTCGCCGACATCGCGCTGCCGCCCGGCGCGATCGTCAACTACCACCTCGAGGCCGTCGACAACGACGCCGTCGACGGTCCCAACGTCGGCCGCTCGCGCGCGCTGCGGTTGCGGGTGTTCTCGCCGCGCGAGCGCCACGAGCAGCACCTCGCGCGCCAGGCCGAGCTCGCGGAGAAGGTGCTGCGCGCGCTCGGCCACCGGCTCACGTCGACCGACCCGAGCGCGCCACCGCGCGACGAGCTCCACCGCCAGCTGTCGGAGATCACCGTCGAGCTCGGCACGCTCGCCGCCGCGTACGAGTCCGACGCGCTCGCCGACAAGGGCCTGCGCGAGGCGCTCGACGACATGCGCCGCCGCATCGACAAGCTCGTCGCGCTCGAGGCGCGGCAGCTCGAGCGCGAGGAGACGATGATCGCGGCGGCGACCCGGCGCGGCGGACAGCCCCCGCGGCTGGCGCCGACGCGCTGGAACGCGATCGACAAGCAGACGGTGAGCGAGCTCGAGGACGACGCGCTCACGCTCGCCGACTGGCTCGAGCGCGAGCAGATGGAGGGGATGCTCGACGTCGCCGACGAGATCGAGGCGCACCAGAAGCGGCTCGCCGAGCTGCTCGCCGAGTACGCGCGCACCGGCGACGAGAAGCTGAAGGCGGAGATCCTGCGCCAGATCCGCGCGATCGAGCAGCGCATCGCCGAGCTGTCCACGAAGCGGCGGAGCGTCGCCGAGGACGTGCTCGACCAGTTCGTCCACGCGCAGGCCCTGCAGGACCGGCAGAGCGAGGACTGCCTCGCCGAGGTCCGGCGCCTGGTCGAGAAGGGCGACGCGGCCGCGGCGCAGGCGGCGCTCGAGCGCTGCCAGCGCGGGCTGTCCGACGCGGCGACGGCGATGGAGGACGCGCTGCGCGATCTGCGCGGCGATCGCTTCGCCGACGGCGAGAAGAAGCTCGACGAGCTCATGGACGAGCTCGCCGACGTCACGCGCGACCAGGCGGACATCGCGGCCGAGGCCGACCGCATCTTCGAGAGCTACGCCGATCGCGCGGACGATCTGATGCAGGACCTCGCGCGCGGCGCCCAGCGCCGGCTCGGCGCGGCGGTCGACCGGCTACAGGAGAAGCTCGACAACGTGCCCGACGGCGGCCTCACGCCGTTCGCGCGCGAGGAGCTCGAGATCGTCGAGAAGCGGCTGACCGATCTCGAGCGCATGCTCCAGGACGGCGACATCGCCGAGGCGCTCGGCATGGCGCGCCAGGCGCGGCAGTCGCTCGAGACCGTGGCCGGCGAGCTCGACGCCGCGCTGTCCGACGATCCGGGCTCGCCGTGGGCCGAGGCGACGTCCGACGCGCTCGACGCGGTCGAGGGCGCGCACCCGCTCGCCGACAAGCTCGTCGGCGAGCTCGAGGCGATGACGCCGTCGCCCGATCAGATCATGAGCCGGGACGACAAGCGCCGCATGGACGCCCTGCGCCGCCGCCAGGGGATGAACGGCGATCGCGCCAAGCGCCTCGCCGAGCGCGCGCGCAACACGCCGGAGCTGCCCGGCGCCTCGGGCGAGTCGATCGGCCAGCGCGTCGGCGAGGCGGCGGAGCCGATGGAGAACGCCGAGCAGCGCATGAGCAAGCGCGATCCGTCGGGCGCGCGCGACGAGGCCCGGTCGGCGGCCGAGGCGCTCGAGAAGGCGCGGCAGGAGGCGCAGAAGGCGGCGCGCCAGGCGCAGTCGCAGGGTGACGCCCGCAACGGCGACGAGCCGGTCCGCATCCCGGGCGCCGACGAGTACCGGGCGCCCGAGCGCTTCCGCGAGGAGCTGCTCGAGGCGATGAAGCGGCGCGCGCCCGCCGGCTACGACGAGCAGGTCCGGCGCTACTACGAGGAGCTGATCCGATGAGATCCCACCTCCTCTTCGTGGCTCTGGCGCTCGTCGCCACCGCGCCGGCGGCCGAGGCGCGGCGCGATCGCACGCTCACCGGCGACGCGCTCAAGGCGGCGCGCATGCTCTCGTCGTCACGCGTCGACGAGGCGCGGCCGCTCGTCGCCGAGCTCGTGAAGCGCGCCCCCGACGCCGCCGAGGTGAAGTGGCTCCAGGCGGAGCTCGCGTTCCTCGACGGCGACTACGCCGGCGCGATCGACAAGCTCGCCAAGGTCCCCGACGACACGCTCGGCGGGCTCGCCGGCCAGACCCGCACGCTGGCGACGCGCACGCGTGACGTCACGGCGACGTTCGCGCACAAGGACTCGCCCAAGGGCCGCTTCGTCATCTACTACCAGCCCGGCCCCGACGAGGTCATCGTCGACCTCGCCGGCGAGGTGCTCGACGCCGCCTGGCAGACGATCGGCGACGACCTCGGCTGGCGGCCGAGCGGCAAGGTGCGGGTCGAGCTCCTCACCGCGCCCTCGGACCTCGCGCGCGTCTCGACCTTGACCGAAGAGGACATCGAGACGACCGGCACGATCGCGCTCGCCAAGTACCAGAAGCTGATGATCGTCACGCCGCGCGCGACGATCACCGGCTACCCGTGGATGGACACGCTCGCGCACGAGTACACGCACCACGTGATCGCGAACGCCACCCACGACACGGTCCCGGTGTGGCTGCACGAGGGCATCGCGCGCTTCCAGCAGACCCGCTGGCGCGCCGCGCCGTCGGGCGCGCTCGGCGCGTCGGACCAGCAGCTCCTCGCGAGCGCGCTCGCCCGCCGCCGGCTCATCGATCTCGACGCGATGCACCCGTCGATGGCCAAGCTGCCGAGCCAGGAGGCCGCCGCGCTCGCCTACGTCGAGGTGTACACCCTGGTCGCGTGGCTGCACGGCAAGGTCGGCTACGCCGGCCTGCGCCAGGTGCTCGCGATGCAGAAGGACGGCAAGAGCGCTCGCCGCGCGGTCGCCGAGATCACCGGCACGACGTGGGCGAAGGCCGAGAAGGAGTGGAAGGCGCACCTGCGCACGCTCGATCTCTCGTCGGGCAAGGCGGCGGGCAGCCCGAAGAGCCGGCGCGTGCGCTTCGAGAAGGGCGGCGGCGACGACGAGAACGTCGGCGTCGACGAGGTCGCCAACGCGCGCGCCCGGCGCTTCGCGCGCCTCGGCGGCATGCTGCGCGCGCGCGGCATGGTCGCGGCCGCGGCGATCGAGTACGAGAAGGCGCTCGCCGCGACCGGGGGCACGCCCGATCCG
>JAIOII010000886.1 GCA_019912685.1 Kofleriaceae bacterium | reverse complement strand
CACCACGACCCCGTCGGGCCGCCGCGTGCTCACCGACGCGCCGGGCTCGAGCTCGATCACGGCGGCGCGCTCCGCGAGCGCGATCAGGGTCGGCGCGGCCACGTCGCCGAGCACGGCCGTGGCCGCCAGGGCCCGCGCCCGCTCGAGCAGGTCCATCGCGCTCGCTCGCCGTTACTTCCTGGCGAGGATCTTCTTCTGGTTGGCGATGATCGCCTTCTGGTTGGCGAGGATCTGCGCGAGCGCCTTCTGGTTCGCCGCGATCTTCGACTGGTTCGCGAGGATCTGGTCGAGCTTCTTCTGGTTGCCGGCGATCTTGCCCTGGTTGGCGATCACCTGATCGAGCTTCTTCTGGTTCGCCTGGATCGCCTTCTGGTTGGCCAGGACCTGATCGAGCTTGCCCTGGTTGGCGGTGATCTTGGCCTGGTTGGCCAGGACCTCGTCGAGCTTGCCCTGGTTCCCCGTGATCTTCTCCTGGTTCGCCAGGATGCGCGCCTGGTTGGCGAGCACCGCCTCCTGGTTGGCGATGATGCGCTGTTGATTGGCAATGACGTCGCGTTCGGCCATAGGGCCCCCCTTGTGAGGCCCGAATCTTCGACTGGCCGCCCCGGCGTGATCAACGAACTACGGGAAGTAATTCGTGATGAGCGCGCAGATGACGTGATCGTCCGACCCCTCGTCGGCCGGGCAACACACGTCGTGGCCGCCCTGCTGGTCGGTGTGGAAGCAGATCTTGGCGCCCTTCGACGGGTAGTAGTAGAGCCAGAAGAAGCACATCTCGTCGTCGGCGTTCTCGCCGAAGCCGAGCCGCTGCCCGGTCGTGTTCACGTAGTCGCACGAGAAGCGGAAGCCGCCCGCGCCCGACTGGAGGTGCATCGGCGGCTCGAGCCGCGCGGTCTCGGGCTCGTCCCACGAGAAGTTGGTCGGCGCGTAGATGCTCTGCCCCGGATCGCTCGCGCTCGACGACACCGCGACGCGCACGTCGGTGCCCATCTTGTGGGTGTGGCCGGTCACCGCGAAGATGTTGATGTCGGCGAGCGACGGCACGAACGGCAGGTACACGGGCCCCACGGTCTGGGGCTGCGTGCCGGTGCCGAGATCGATGTCGGGCGTGCCGGCGAAGAGGAAGTCGGCCTCGAGCGTCGCGTCGAGGCGCGTGCGGAACTCGGCGCTCGCGCTGATCTCGATCGGCGCGTCGGTGGTGTTCACGTAGTGCATCTCGAGGCGGACGAGCTGGTCCGGCTGCAGCGTGAACACGACGCCGTCGGGCAGGGTCAGCGTCTCCTCCGCCTTCTGCGTGATCATGAGCGGCGCGCCGTCGGCCGGGTTCAGCGTGCCGACGAACGGGGTGCAGTCGGTCGGCGTCGTGTTCACGGTGCCGCTCGCCTTGCGGTAGACGATGAGGTGGTGCGACGCGTTGCCGAGGTTGTTGTAGATCTCGTGGACCTGGATCGGCCCCGCGTTCCCGAGCGAGACGTCGACGCACTTCGTGCCCTCCTCGCCGGGCTGGGCCGTGTACGGACCCCAGGTCACGGTATAGGTGCCCGTCACGAAGTTGGCGTCGGGAGGACCGGTATCCTCGGGCTCCCCGCCACCACACGCGACCAGCGAACCGAGACCGAGACCGAGAACGACACAGGCCAGGCCAGTGCGCGCGCGCATGATGTACTCCTCCTCGGCGCGCAGTATCGCTCAACCTGAACCAAGGTCAACAGCCATGCCGAACGCGACAGATGACGTCACCGTGGTCAAGAGCTATTACGAGCGCTTCAACTCCGGCGACTGGGACGGGATGTGCGCGCTCCTCGCCGACGACGTGCAGCACGATCTCAACCAGGGGCCGCGCGAGATCGGGCGCGCGAAGTTCCGCGTCTTCCTCGACCGGATGGCGCGCTCGTACCAGGAGCAGCTGCACGACGTCGTCGTCATGGGCGACGGCGCCGGGCGCGTGGCCGCCGAGTACGTCGTCGTCGGCGCCTACCTCGCCGACGACCCGGGGCTGCCGCCGGCCAGCGGCCAGCGCTACCGCCTCCCGGGCGGCGCCTTCTTCTCCGTCGAGGCCGGCCGGATCACGAGGGTCACGAACTACTACAACCTCGAGGACTGGCTGGCGCAGATCCGCGCCTGGCCCACGCCGTGACCACCGCTCCCGTGCCCGTTCCCGTGCCCGTGCCCGTGCCCGATACGTCTCAGACGCATCGAGCTGTGCTTACATCCCATCGTCCATGAGCTCCTCTACCCCCACGTTCCCCGCGCGCCCGACCGTCACGCTGATCGAGGGCGACGGCATCGGCCCCGAGATCGCCGCCGCGACCGTGCGCGCGATCGAGGCGGCCGGCGGACAGATCGACTGGGACCGCCAGCTCGCCGGCATGACGGCCGCCGAGAAGACCGGCGATCCGCTGCCGGCGGCGACGGTCGAGTCGATCAAGCAGCACCAGGTCGCGCTCAAGGGCCCGCTCGGCACGCCGATCGGCGCCGGCTTCCGCTCGGTCAACGTGGCGCTGCGCCAGCAGTTCGATCTCTACGCCAACGTGCGACCGACCGTGACCATCCCCGGCGTGCCGTGCCGCTTCAGCGGCGTCGACATCGTGATGGTGCGCGAGAACACCGAGGACCTGTACGCGGGCGTCGAGCACTACGTCGACGCGCGCCGCTCGGCCGCCGAGTCGATCGCGATCATCACGCGCTACGGCTCGGAGCGGATCATCGTCTACGCGTTCGAGTACGCGCGCCGGCACGGCCGCAAGCGCGTGACGCTCGTGCACAAGGCGAACATCCTGAAGCTGTCGAACGGCCTCTTCCTCGACGTCGGGCGCGAGGTCGCGAAGCGGTACCCCGACATCGCGTTCGACGACATGATCGTCGACGCGACCGCGATGAAGCTCGTCGTCGCGCCCGAGCGGTTCGACGTGATCGTCACGATGAACCTGTTCGGCGACATCCTCTCCGATCTGACGGCGGGGCTCGTCGGCGGGCTCGGCGTCGCGCCGGCGGCGAACATCGGCGACGGCGGCTGCGCGCTGTTCGAGGCCGTGCACGGGACGGCGCCCGACATCGTCGGCAAGGGCATCGCCAACCCGACGGGGCTCATGCTGTCGTCGGCGATGATGCTCGAGCACCTCGGCCAGGCCGACGCGGCGGCGCGGCTGCGCAAGGGCATCTACGCCGCGCTCGCCGGCGCCGAGACGCGCACCGGCGATCTCGGCGGCAAGGCCGACACCCGGGGCTACACCGACGCGGTCATCCGCGCGATCAGCTGATCTCGACGGTCGTGACGCCGCGCCAGACGTCGTACAGGCGTTCGACCTCGCCGATCTGGACGTAGCCGAGCGCGGCCGCGCACTCGCCGATCCGCACGCCCGGATAGCGGTCCTGCATCTGCAGCGCGCGGAAGAGCTGCACGCGGTCGACGAGCCCCCGCTCGACCATGAACTCGCCGAACGGGATCTCCTTGAGCCCGTCCTCGATCACCTGCAGCCCGGACCTCGAGTACTCGAAGTAGTGGGCGATGTCGTTCTGGTTCACGGGGGTGGCAGACCGAGCGAGCATGGCGACCAGGCTCCAAAGCATCCGCCGTACCATCCACAACCCCGGCCGTCGCAACGTCGGTTCGCGGGGTTGGATCGCGAGTGATCTCGCCAGCGTCAGACGTCCGGCCGAGCCATGGCCACCACAGTGGCCAGCTCCCATGCGCCATCGCACACCCTCCCGCGTTGTACCTTGGACGTGTCCATGAGCCGACTTGCCCTCCTCCTCCTCGTCCTCGGCCTCCTCGGGTGCAAGCGCCCGGCGAAGGTGTCACCGCCCGCCGACGCCGTGGCGGTGCCACCCACCGACGCCGAATTGGCTGAACCAATTGGTTCAGCCAATCCCGAGGTGCCAGGCACCGTACAGCGGGACGACATGCCCTTGCCGCCCTCCGAGGCGCTCGGGGCGCCGCCCGCGGATGTCGCGAACTTGCAGCTCGTGCGGGTGGCCGGCGACTTCGAGCGACCGGTGGCGCTGGTGGCGGCGCCCGGTGACCCGCGCAAGCGGCTCTTCGTCGTCGAGCAGGTCGGCCAGATCCGCATCCTCGAGAACGGCGCCGTGAAGGACGGCCGCGTCCTCGACATCCGCAAGCTCGTGTCGCGCGACAACGAGCAGGGCCTGCTCGGGCTCGCGTTCCATCCGCGCTTCGCCGAGAACAAGAAGCTCTACATCCACTACACCGACCGCGGCGGCGACACGAACGTCGTCGAGTACCAGGTGTCGGCCACCGATCCGGACCGGATCGACCTCGCCAGCGAGCGCCAGATCCTCCGCGTCGAGCAGCCGTACTCGAACCACAACGGCGGCCACGTGCTCTTCGGGCCCGACGACAAGCTCTGGGTCGGCCTCGGCGACGGCGGCGCGGCCGGCGACCCGCTGAAGGCCGGCCAGGACGACAAGCAGCTGCTCTCGAAGATGCTGCGCATCGACGTCGACGCGCCCAGGCCGAAGGTCGAGATCGTCGCCAAGGGGCTGCGCAACCCGTGGCGCTACGCCTTCGACCCGGCCACCGGCGACCTCTACATCGGCGACGTCGGGCAGAACAAGTGGGAGTCGATCTTCGTCGTCCCCGGCGACAAGCTCACCGGCCACAACTTCGGCTGGAGCGTCGCCGAGGGCCGCCACTGCTACGAGCGCGGCCGCTGCGACATGTCGAAGTTCACGCCGCCCGTCGCCGACTACGACCACACCGTCGGCTGCTCCGTCACGGGCGGCGTCGTCTACCGCGGCAAGGCGCTGCCCGCGCTCGACGGCGTCTACTTCTACGCCGACTACTGCACGGCCATCATCCGCAGCTTCCGCTGGCGCCCCGACGGCATCCGCCAGCACTGGGAGTGGAAGCCGATCCTCGACCCGCAGAGCCGGCTCGGCCAGGTCTCCTCGTTCGGCGTGGACCACGACGGCGAGATCTACCTGCTGCTCCTCGGCGGCGACATCCTCCGCCTGTCATCCCGCTAGCTTGCAGCGCCACTCCCGCGCCTACCCCATTTCTCCCCGTCTGCGGAGTGTAATTTTGCAGACACCCAGAATAGTTCGTGTAGAGTGCCGACTCGCCAACGGAGATGTCGACTCGCACCGTGACGATCCTGCTCTTCTCTCCGCGACTCCGTGACGCGCGCGACCTCCAGGGCGTGCTCGAGGAACAAGGCTGGAACGTCGTCCGCGCCTCGAGCGCGCGCGGCTTCGCGGCGATGATGAAGGCGCGCCCGGTCGACCTCGTCGTCCTCGACGATCCGCCGTGGGAGCTGACTCGCTTCGCCATCACCGCCCTCGACGCCTCGCCCGATCCCGTCCCGCGCATCTGGCTCTCCTCGCTCCCCGAGGCCCCCGCTCACTCCGGCAAGCTCGGCGTCGACGCGCTCCTCCTCGCGCCGGCCGACAGCGACAAGCTCGTCGACCGCATCGAGACGCTGCTCAGCCCCCGCGCCGCCTCGTCGAGCGGCATCCAGCGCGCGTTCCCGCTCGGCTCGCAGCTCCTCTTCAACCCACCGACGCCCCCGCCCGCGGCCAATCCCTCCGCCACGCTCTCGCCTCGCACGAACCGCCCCTCCACCGACAACGTCTGGGACGAAGAGTCGACCGGCAACTTCCCCTGAGCGCGCCGCGCTCAGATCACCGGATCGAACACCTGATCCATCGAGTGCGCGGGGGCGTCGGCGTCGCCGACGATCTTCGACGGGATGCCGGCGACCGTCTTGCCCGCGGGCACCGACCGCAGCACCACCGAGCCCGCGGCCACGCGCGCGCCCTCGCCGATCTCGATGTTGCCGAGCACCGTCGCGCCCGCGCCGATCATCACGCCGCGCCGGATCTTCGGGTGCCGGTCGCCGTGCTCCTTGCCGGTGCCGCCGAGCGTCACGCCCTGCAGGATCGACACCTCGTCGTCGATCACCGCCGTCTCGCCGATCACCACGCCCGTCCCGTGGTCGAGCATGATGCCCTTGCCGATCCGCGCCGCGGGATGGATGTCGATGCCGAACGCCGCCGACGACCGGCTCTGGATGTACGCCGCCAGATCGCGCCGGCTGTGGTTCCACAGCCAGTGCGCCAGCCGGTGCGCCTGGATCGCCGCGAACCCCTTGAAGTAGAGGAGGGGCTCGAGCAGCTTGCCCGCCGCCGGGTCGCGCTCGTCGACGGCGTCCAGGTCGGCGCGGAACGCCGCCGCGATGCCCGCGTCGCCCGCGAGCGCCTGCTCGTACGTGAGCCGCAGCAGCTCCGCGGGGACCTCCGGGTGATCGAGCGCCGCCGCGACGCGGTGCACGACCACGCGCTCGAGGCTGTCGTGCGCGAGCACGCTCGCGTACACGAACGACGCGAGCGCCGGCTCCGCCGCGACGACCGCCCTGGCCTCGCGGCAGATCCGATCCCAGAGCTGGTCCCCGAGCTGGTCCGTCGCCATGCGGCGCTCAGCTCGGCAGGTTCTCGGCGGGCACGCGGCCACCCGAGGCCACGGGCGGCGGCATCGACGACGGCGGCGGCTCGGTCGTGACCGGCGCCTCCTCGAGCGCCACCGCGAGGGCGTCGTCGATCTTCGACATCAGGCGGATGTCGAGCTCGTTCTTCACCTCGGGCGGGATGTCGATCAGGTCCTTCGCGTTCCGCTCGGGCACGAACACGACCTTGATGCCGGCGCGGTGCGCCGCCAGGAGCTTCTCCTTGATGCCGCCCACCGGCAGCGCGTGGCCGCGCAGGTCGATCTCGCCGGTGATCGCCACGTCGTTGCGCACCGGCCGCCGTGACAGCGCGCTCACCAGCGCCAGGGTCAGCGCCACGCCCGCCGACGGACCGTCCTTCTTCACCGCGCCCTGCGGCAGGTGGACGTGCAGGTCCGTCGCCGCGATGCGGTCGCCGTCGATGCCGAGCCGCGCCGCGTTCGACCGCACCCACGAGTGGGCCGCCGTCGCGCTCTCCTTCATCACGTCGCCGAGCTGACCGGTGAGCCGCAGCTCGCCCTTGCCCTGGAACGCGCGCGTCTCGATGAACATCACGTCGCCGCCGACCGGCGTCCACGCGAGCCCGGTGATCACGCCGACCTCCGGCTTGCGCCCCGCCATGTCCGACGAGAACTTGGCCGGCCCGAGGATCTCGGGCAGCTCGGCCGCCGAGATGTGCACGCTCTCCGCCTCGCCCGACGCGAGCTTCACCGCCGCCGCGCGGCACAGGGACGCGATCTCGCGCTCGAGGTTGCGCACGCCGGCCTCGCGCGTCCAGCCGTGGATCGTCTCGGACAGCGCCTCGTCGACGATCTCGAGCTTGTCCTTCTCGATGCCGTGCTCCGCGGTCTGCTTGGGCAGGAGGTGCCGCTTCGCGATCGCGAGCTTCTCGAGCGACGTGTAGCCCGGCAGCTCGATGAGCTCCATGCGGTCGAGCAGCGGGCCCGGGATGGTGTCGAGCGAGTTCGCCGTCGCGATGAACATCACCTTCGACAGGTCGACCGGCACCTCGATGTAGTGGTCGGTGAACTCCTTGTTCTGCTCGGGGTCGAGCACCTCGAGCATCGCCGCCGCGGGATCGCCGCGCATGTCGGCGGTCATCTTGTCGATCTCGTCGAGCACGAACACCGGATTCATCGAGCCGGCCTTCTTCAGGCTCGACACGATGCGCCCCGGCAAGGCGCCGATGTACGTGCGGCGGTGGCCGCGGATCTCGGCCTCGTCGCGCACGCCGCCGAGCGAGATGCGCACGTACTTGCGCTCGAGCGCGTGCGCGATCGACCGGCCGAGCGACGTCTTGCCGACGCCGGGCGGACCGACGAAGAGCAGGATCGGCCCCTGCTTCTGCGGCGCCAGCTTGCGCACCGCGATGAACTCGAGGATGCGCTTCTTGATCTTGTCGAGCCCCGCGTGCTCGGCCTCGAGGATCGCGCGCGCCGCCGGCACGTCGATGCGGTCCTGCGTGATCGTGCCGAACGGGATGTCGCACAGGGTCTCGACGTACGTGCGCGCGATCGAGAACTCCGGCGATGCCGTCGCCATGCCGGCCATGCGCGCCAGCTGCTTCCTGGCCGCCGCGCGCACCTCGTCCGGCATCTTCGACTGGTCGACGCGCACGCGCAGCTCGTCGACCTCGGCGTTGTCGTCGGCCTCGCCGAGCTCTTCCTGGATCTGGCGCATGCGCTCGCGCAGCACCGACTCGCGGTGCGTGCGCGACGTCTCGCCCTCGAGCTCGGCGCCGATCTCGCCCTTCAAGCGCAGCACCGTCGCGCGCCGCTCGAGCGGCACGAGCACGGTGTCGAGCCGCTTGTTGGAGTCGGTCTCGAGCAGGAGCTGGAGCAGCTCCTCGCGCTCGAGGTCGACGTACGGCACCGCGTGGTCGACCAGGAGGTCGGGGTCGGTCACCGCGGCCAGCGCCGCCAGCGCCTCGCGCGCCGTCTCCTCGCGCCGCGGCTCGCGCTTGCTCTCCTTCTTCTTCTCGGCCTTCTCGGGCTCGTCGCCCTCCTTCTCCTTGTCCTTCGCCTCCTTCTCCTTGGCTTCCTTGCCGCTGTGCGCGTCGGCGATGAGGATCGCGAGGTGGTCGCGCGCCTGGCGCGACTTCTGCGCCAGCTCGCCCGCCGGGACGCTGGAGCTCACCGGCAGCGGCGACACGTTGGCGATGAGGAACGGCTCGCTCGCGACGATGCCGTCGACCTTCACGCGCCGGCCGAAGCGCACCACCGCCGTGAACCGGCCGGGTGAGTGCTTGATGACCTGCACGATCTCGGACAGGACGCCGACCTCGACCAGGTCGCGCGGGTTCACGTCGCGCGTCGCCGGGTTGCGCTGCGGGATGACGACGATCTGGTTGTCGTCCTTGGCCGCGGCCTCGACGGCGCGGATGGAGGTATCCCGTCCGATCTCGAGCGACGCGACCCTGCCGGGCAGGTGCACCTCGGTACGGAGAGGCAGGACGGGATACTGGCCGCCGGTGAAGGTCTCTGGGGGCATCGGGTTCCTTGAGGGCACCTTAGCGTGAGCGGCCCTTCGTGTCGCGGGCCAGGTGCTGCGTCAGATCGTGCAGCAGCTTCTTGGCCTTCTCGTCGAGGTTCCCCGGCACGTCGATCTGGACGGTCACGTAGTGATCGCCGGGGCCGGCCGGTCCGGCCACGCCCTTGCCGCGCAGGCGCAGCTTCTTGCCGCTCGACGTGCCCGGCGGGATCTTGACCGACGACACGCCGTCGATCGTCGCGACCTCCGCCACCGTGCCGAGCATCGCCGCGTGGAACGGCACGCGCACGTCGGAGTACACGTCCGCGCCCTTCACGGTGAGCCACGAGCCATCCGAGGCGCGCGTCTTGCCCTCCATGCCGTCACCTCCTCCTCCGCCGCTGCCGCCGCGCGCCTGCGGGCCGTGGCTCCGGGTCTCGAACACCCAGCCGTCGTCGTCGTCGCCCATCTGCTCGAAGCGGACCGACCGCCGCCCGCCGCCGCGCTGCGCGCC
>JAIOII010000885.1 GCA_019912685.1 Kofleriaceae bacterium | reverse complement strand
GTCATGAGGCGCCGCCGCCGGCCGCGGCCGAATCGAGCCGGTAGCCCGCGCCGCGCTCGTGCTCGCGCTCGCGATCGGGCTCGGCGCCGGGGCGGTGGCGGCGTTCGTGCTGGCGCGAGCCTCGCTGCGCCCGCTGCGCCGGCTCGCCGCCGCCGTCGCGCGCGTCGAGGAGACCGCGCTCGACCGCCGCCTCGACGAGGAGGGCCTGCCGCGGGATCTCCGGCCGCTCGCCGCGAGCTTCAACGACCTGCTCGGGCGTGTCGAGAGCGCGTTCGGCCGGCAGCGTGCGTTCGTCGCCCGCGCCAGCCACGCGCTGCGCACGCCGGCCACCGGGATCCTCGCCCGCGCCGAGGTGGCGCTCCGACGCGAACGCAGCGAGGCGGAGTATCGCGAGGCCCTCGCGGACGTCGCCGTCCTCGCCCGCGAATCGGCCGACACCGTCACCAGGATGCTGGCGGTGATGCGGATCGATGATCCGACGCGCCAGCTCCAGCTCGTGACGCTCCGCCTGGCGGAGGTCGCGGACGAGGCGAAGCGCCTGTTCGCGCCTCGCGCGACGCTGGCCGGGGTGGGGCTGCGCTGGGACGTCCCCGACGACGCCGAGCTCACGGCCGATCGCGACGCCCTCCGCGAGCTCCTCGACGTGCTGCTCGACAACGCGCTCCGCTACACGCCGGCAGGCGGCGAGATCGGATTGCGGGTATCGGTCGCCGGCGACGCCACCGAGCTGGAGGTCTGGGACACCGGGCCCGGCATTCCGCCCGCCGAGCGCGAGCAGGTGTTCGAGCGCTTCTATCGCGGAAGCGCCGCCGAGAAGACCGGCGCCGCCGGCTCGGGGCTCGGGCTCGCGATCGCCCGGAGCGTCGTGCAGGCCCACGGCGCGACGATCGCCCTCGCCGACCGCGCCGGCGGCGGCGCGCGCGTCCTGGTCCGGTTCCCGACGAGCCCGCCGTCGCTCATGTCGGGTGGCGCGCACCGACCGCGCGGCCGGTGACGTGCGACTGCTCGAACGTGCGCCACGCGGTGTACGTCCGCTCGTCGTACGGGAAGTCCCAGCAGCCCTCGCGGTGGACGAGGCGGCCGCCGAAGCCGGCCTTGAACTGGTGGACGCCGGCGAGCGGGTGGTGCGGGTCGCGGTGCGGCGCCGCGCCGAACAGATCGTAGTCGTGGCAGCCGTGCGCGCGCGCGCGGCGCATCGCCGCCCACTGGAGCGCGTAGGAGGGCAGGAGGTCGGCGCGGTCGCGGGTCGAGGCGCCGTAGAGGTACGTCGCGCGCTCGGGCGCGAGCGCCAGGAACAGGCCGGCGAGCAGCCGCTCCTCGTGCCGCGCCAGGAGCAAGCGCGTCACGACGGGCGAGGCCGAGCCCTCGGCGCGCTCGTCGAGCAGGGTCGCGAAGTGCGCGAGCCGCAGCGGCTCGAGCTGGTTGCGCGTCATGGTCGCGACGTAGAGCGCGTACCACGCGGGCAGATCGTCGGCGGTGCCCTCGTGCACGGACACGCCGCGGCGCTCGGCGAGCCGGATGTTGCGGCGGGTCGCCGGGCGCATGCGCGCGAGGAGCTCGTCCTCCGACGCGGTCAGGTCGACGAGCAACGTGTCGGGCGGCAGGAGGTCGCGCGGCGCCTTCCACAGGTTGTGATCGCGGGTGCCGAAGTTCATGCGCAGCTCGCGCAGGCGCGGAGCCGGCGGACCCTGCCACTGCCCGTCGTCGGCGTAGTCGCCGGGCGCGCGGGCGTGGAGCGAGACCCACGGCAGGTCCCAGCGGATGAAGGCGCACGTCGGGCCGAGCAGCGGGCGCAGCTCGCGCGACAGCCGCTCGAGGAACGTGCCCACGTGGTCGGGATCCGGGGCGAGCTCGGGGCCGAACGGCACGTACGCGCACTCGGCGCCGTCGGCGAGCGGCGCGCGCACGACGAGCACGTCGCCGTGGGCGCGCGGCGCGGGCTCGCTCGGCGTCCCGTACGCCACGTCGAACGCGTCGATGCCGAAGCCGAGCCGGCGGTGGACGCGTCCCCAGAACGCCGTCTGGTGGACGATCGGCGTCGGGACCAGCGCGTCCGTCGGCTTGGGGGCGACGTCGAGCTTCACGACCGGGCCTCGGGAAGGTGTGCGGCGCGCATGAC
>JAIOII010000884.1 GCA_019912685.1 Kofleriaceae bacterium | reverse complement strand
GCCCGTCGTCGAAGCCCTTCTTCTCGACCTCGCGCCCGACCATCAGCACCGTCGCCGGCCCACCGCCGGTGCGCGGCGCGCGCGCCCCGCCGAACCGCGACAGGTCGACGCCGAGCCGCACGACCCGCAGCTTCTCCGGCGGGCAGCCCTGCGCGACGAGCGCGTCGCTCATGTGCTGCGACAGGACGCAGAAGCGATCGCCGCGCCGGAACAGCTGCAGCCGGCGCAGCGCGTAGTGCCAGTACGTCGGGTCGAGGCGCTTCCACGACCGCCACAGCGTGACGTCCTGCCCGTAGAAGCTTGTCACCAGCGGGAGGCCGAGCTTCCGCGCCGCGTACAGGCCGTGGACGCCGGTGTAACCCATGTGCGCGTGCAGGAGCTGCACGCCGCGTGCCCACGCGAAGAAGCGCGGCGACCACGTCGTCACGCGGTAGAGCGACGCGTTCCACGTGCCCCACGCCACGCCGTCGAGCGACGTCACGCGCTCCGTCGGGAACTTCTGCGCGCTCCTGCGCCGCAGCGCGAACGCCGTCACGTCGAAGTCGCCGGCGGCGAGCGCGTTCATGCTCGTGTAGATGAACGTCTCGGACGGCGGCAGGAAGTTGTGCCGGATGAAGCCGACCGTCGGGCGCTGACGCATGTCAGAAACCGGGCGCCTGTCAGCTTTCAGGCGGACTGCGCGTGCTCGGCCGGCGCCTGCGTGAGCGCCTCCACCATCCGCGTGAGCCCGTCGTCGAGCGCGACCTCGGCGGTGAAGCCGAGCTTCTCCTTCGCCTTGGTGACGTCGATCGCGACGCGGAACGCCTCGCCCTCGCGATACGGCCGCGCGCCGACGTCGAGCAGCGCGATCGCGCTCGGCCGCACCCGCTCGGCGATCGCGAGCGCCATGTCGAGCACGCTCGTCTCGACCCCGGTGCCGATGTTGTACGCGCCCGCCGGCGCGTCGTCCTCGAGCGAGCGCACGACCGCGCGCGCCACGTCGTCGACGTAGACCATGTCGCGCGTCTGCTGTCCCGGCGTCATCGGATACCGCCGCCGGTTGAAGAGCGACATCGTCAAGGTCGGCAGGAACGTCGACGGCGCGAGCCCGGCGCCGTACACCCAGCACGGCCGCAGGATGATGGTGCGCGCGTCGGGCGCCGCCGCCGGCACCGCGTGCTCGCCGGCGACCTTCGCCTGCCCGAGCGGCGACGCGCCCATGAGCGGCGCGTCCTCGCGGAACGGCACGTCCTGGAGGCCGTACACCTCCGCCGACGACATGTACACGATGCGCTTCAGCCCGGGCATCGCCCGGATCGTCTTCACCGCGGCGTGCGCGTGATCGGCGACGCACTGCTCGGCCGACACCGGGCGTCCGCCCGCGGCCCACACGAGCGCGTCGAACCCTTGCGGCGCCAGCGTCGCGGTGTCACCGCGTCCGCTCGCGACCGCCTCGTGCCCGGCTGCAGCGAGCCGCGTCACGATCTCGCGGCCGATGAAGCCACGCCCACCGGCGACCAGGATCTTCATGGGGATCCGGCTCGTACCACGGGCTCCCCCTCGGCGGCAACCAGGGCCTCGCCCGAGCCGGGGCGCGTGCCGAACGCGACCTGCACGAGCTGCCGGGTCGCGTGATAGGGCAGGGCCGCCGTGAAGCCGAGGATGCCGAGCGCGCGCTTCCACCACGTGTCGTGCGCGAGCGAGTCGACCGAGATCCACGCGCACGTCCACCACCAGCCGGCGAGCACGTACAGGGGATAGAGCGCGCGCACGCGCGTCGGATAGTAGCGCCCGAGGATGTGGTGCACGAACGTCATCATCCGGCGGTAGAAGCCGGGCGCGCCCGCCTTGCGCTTGGCGAGCCCGCCGCCGAGGTCCATGCGCCGGCGCAGGCGCGCCGACGGATCGAAGCTCAGGTACTCGCCGGCGGGGAGGCCGCGCGAGACGCGGATGCCGAGCGACGCCTCGTCCTCGATCGGCGTGTCCTCGTCCCAGCCGCCGAAGCGCGTGAACACGCTCTTGCGATACGCGCCGCCGGTGCCGTGGACGTAGTCGACGCCGTCGATCGCCACGTCGTAGCGGGGGTACGTCGTCGGCAGCTTGAGCACGCGCGAGAAGCGCATGCAGCGCGAGCGCGCGAGCCAGCGATACGTCCGCGTGATCGTCTCCTCGTCGCCCCAGTAGTGCCGGCAGGTGAGCCCCATGCACGCCGGGTCGGCCGCGAAGCGCGCGTCGATCTTGGCGAGGAAGTCGGCGCCGACCGGCACGTCGTCGTCGTCGACGAACACGAGCACGTCGCCGCGCGCCGCGCGCATGCCGGCGTTGCGCGTCCTGTTCGAGCGCGGCGAGCCGCGCCACCGCCTCGGCGGGCGTGTCCGTCGATTGCTCGACCACGACGATCTCGAAGCTGTCGTGCGCCTGCGCGAGGAGCACGTCGAGCAGCTCGCAGAGCGCGGGCAGCCGGTTGTACGACCGGATGACCACGGAGATGCGCGGCGACGACATGAACGGCCTCGTATCGCTCAACCCGGCGCGCGACGCAACCGTCCAGGAACCGCGCGACGGTTGCGAGGACGGATCCGCACGCGTACGCTCGTCTCGTGAAGCGCGTGTTCCGCTGGATGACCCACGAGCAGGCCGAGGCGGCCGACGTGCGGTACTGGCGCGGCCGGCCACCCGAAGAGCGTGTCTCGGCCGTCGAGACCATCCGCGAGGCCACGCAAGGGATCTACGGTGAAGCTCCCGCCAGACTGGCGTTCGTTCATCGCTTCGTTGTGCGCGAACAAGGTGCGGTTCGTGATCGTGGGAGCGCACGCGCTCGCCGTTCACGGTCGACCGCGCGCGACACAGGATCTGGACATCCTGGTCGCTCCGACCGAAGCCAACGCCCGCCGCGTCGCCGCGGCCCTGGATGATTTCGGCTTTTCTTCGCTGGCAAGAGCCTGGCGGCGCTTCACCCGCGAGGATTGCTTCGCCCGCCTCGGCCTTCCGCCGCTCCAGATCGACGTCCTGACGAGCATCACGGGCGTCACGTTCGCGGCGGCATGGCGCGGCCGCGTGATGGTCGATCTCGACGGTCTCCAGGTACCGTTCCTCGGCGAAGCGGAGTTGCGCCGGAACAAGGCCGCGACCGGCCGAGCGAAGGACGCGCTCGATCTCGAGCTGCTCGGTCCACCGTTGCGGCGACCCGCGCACGCCCCGCGAGGCGGTCGGCGGCGGAAGTAGGCGCAGGCAGCGGCAGGTCAACCCGGCGCGCG
>JAIOII010000883.1 GCA_019912685.1 Kofleriaceae bacterium | reverse complement strand
GAGCGCGTACTTCAGCCCGCACAACCGCGATCGCCACATCCCCGGCCTCTACCTGGTCGGCTCGGGCACGCACCCGGGCGCGGGCGCCGTGAACGCGGCCGCCTCGCTCATCTCACGCCACCTCGCGGGCGAAGTCGCGCGCGATGACGGACGCCGTCGCCTTGGCGCCGCTGACCACGCCGGGGACGCCCGCGCCCGGGTGCGTGCCCGAGCCGACCAGGTAGAGGCCGGGGATGTGGCGATCGCGGTTGTGCGGGCGGAAGTACGCGCTCTGCATGAGGCGCGGCGCGCACGAGAAGGCCGAGCCGCGGTAGGTGCCGAGGTCGCGCTGGAAGTCGAGCGGCGTGAGGTAGCGGCGCACGGTCACGTGCTTGCGCAGGTCGGGCATGAGCGACTCCATCGACGCGAGGATCTTCTCGCCGTAGGCCGGCGCCTCCGCGTCCCAGTCGATGTCGGCCTGGCCGAGGTGCGGCACCGGCGCGAGCACGTAGAAGGTGCCGCGGCCGGGAGGCGCGAGCGATGGGTCGGTGATCGTCGGGTAGTGGAGGTAGAGGCTGAAGTCGTCGGGGAGCGCGTTGCCGTGGAAGATGTCCTGGAGCAGCTCGCGATAGCGCGGGCCGAAGAGCACGGTGTGGTGGGCGACGTCGTCGTATGTGCGATCGGTGCCGAAGTAGAGGACGAAGAGCGACATCGACCAGTCGAGCTTCTCGATGTGGCGCGTGCGGCGCTCGGCGCGGCGGTCGCCGGCAAAGAGCTCGCCGTAGGTGCGGCGCAGGTCGGCGTTCGACACGACGAGGTCGAAGCGCTCGGCGGGGCGGCCGGCGGCGTGGACGAGGTGGTTCGCGCCGTCGAGCTCGATGCGCTCGACCGGCGACGACAGGCGCAGCTCGCCGCCGAGCCGGCCGAGGTGGCGCACCATCCCCTGGATGAGCGCGCCGGTGCCGCCGCGCGGGAACCAGACGCCCCACTTGCGCTCGAGGTAGTGGATGAGCGTGTAGATCGAGCTGGTCTCGAACGGGTTGCCGCCGACGAGGAGCGCGTGGAACGAGAGCGCCTGGCGCAGGTGCTCGTCCTCGACGAACTTCGCCACCGTCTGGTAGACGCTGCGGTCGGCGCGCAAGGCGGCGAGGCGCGGCGCCTGGCGCATCATGTCCCAGAAGCGGAGGAACGGCGTCGACGCGAGCTGCTCGTAGCCGGTCTCGAACACCTTCTTCGAGTACTCGACGAAGCGCTGGTAGCCGAGGGCGTCCTTCTCGCTGCGCGCGGCGATCTGGCGGAGCATCGAGTCGCCGTCGCCGTCGTAGTCGAAGCGGTCGCCGTCGCTCCAGCGCAGCTGGTAGAACGGCGTCACCGGCAGGAGCTCGACGTCGTCGCGCATGTCGTGGCCGGTGAGCTTCCACAGCTCCTCGAGCGTCTGCGGCGCGGTGATGACGGTGGGGCCGCCGTCGAAGACGTGGCCGTCGACCTCGCGCACGTAGGCGCAGCCGCCGGGCTTGTCGCGCGCCTCGAACACGACGGCGTCGAAGCCGAGGGCGCGCAGGCGGATGGCGACGGCGAGGCCGCCGAAGCCGCTGCCGACGACGGCGGCGCGCTTGCCGCGGCCGGGATGGATCAAGTCAGCCATAGCTCACCTCCAGGCGCGCGATCTCGGCGCCGAGCGCATCGACCTCGGGTCGGTTGCGGACGCGCACGGCGAGCGTGGCGAGCGCGCTCGTGAATCGAAGGCTTCGGCAGGCGTGAGGGACCATCGGCTCGGCAACGGACGTTGCGCCCGACGCGCAACCGGGTGCGATCGTACCGCTTTCGCAGCCGGCGAA
>JAIOII010000882.1 GCA_019912685.1 Kofleriaceae bacterium | reverse complement strand
GGCCACGGCCTCGGCGTCCGCCTCACCCGCCAGGGCCGCGGCCAGATCGATGGCCGCGCCCGTCGCCCGGAGCGCGCGGATCTCCGCGAGGCGCGCCAGCGGGTAGCGGTTGGTCACCGACGCAGCCTACCTGATAAAGTCGGCGGGCCATGGATTTCGGGCCCAGCGCGGCCGCGCCGATCGAGCGCTACGTGGTGCTCGAGTACCTGTCGGAAGGCGGGATGGGCGCGATCTACCTGGGCAAGAAGCTGGGCGCCGGCGGGTTCGAGAAGGAGGTCGTGCTGAAGCAGCTCCTGCCGGAGTTCACGCAGCAGCCGGAGTTCATCGACCTCTTCCTGCGCGAGGCGCGCCTCTCGGCGACGCTCGACCACGCCAACATCATCCACACGATCGACCTCGTCACCGCCGGCAACGAGTACTTCATCGTGATGGAGTACCTGGCCGGCGCGGACCTGCGCACGCTGGCCAAGCGCGCCAAGCGCCGCCGCAAGTCGTTCTCTCCCGCCGCCGGCATCTACATGGCGCGCGAGGTCCTCTCCGCCCTGGCCTACGCGCACGCCAAGGTCGGCATGGACGGGCGCGCGCTCAAGCTCATCCACCGCGACGTCTCGCCGTCGAACATCCTGGTCTCGCGCAACGGCGAGGTGAAGCTGACCGACTTCGGCATCGCCAAGGCGGCGACGCACACCTCCATCTTCTACAAGGTGAAGGGGAAGATCGGCTACATGTCGCCGGAGCAGGCCAAGAGCGATCCCATGGATCATCGCTCGGACCTGTACTCGCTGGCCGTCTGCCTCTACGAGGTCATCACCGGCGAGCGGCTCTTCGTCGCCGCCGGCCTCACGTCGACGCCGGAGCAGATCTACGGCCAGCCGATCACGCCGCCGTCGCGCAAGGTGCCCGGCCTGCCGCCGGACCTCGACCAGGTGATGCTCAAGGCCCTGGCGATGAACCCCGACGACCGCTACCAGTCAGCCGGCGAGCTGCAGGAGGCCCTCCTCCGCTGCGCCCACCGGAACGGCCTCATGATGTCCGCGTCCGAGCTCGCCCAGCACCTGCGCCTGGTGTGCGGGCCGCCCGAGGAGTGGCGCGACGTCGACGAGGGCGTCGCACCTGCACACACCGCGGCCCTCGGCGGCGGCGGCACCGAGGTGTACGACGTCGGCGACGAGGACTACGAGTCCGAGGGCACGGTGCGGCTCTCGACCGACGAGCTCGAGGAGGACGACGGCCTCGACGACCTCGTCGGCGCGCTCGCCCGCGAGCGGGAGCGCAAGAACACGCGCGACGGCAAGAAGGACCGCGCCAGCTCGGTCATCGAGATCAACCGCCTCCACAGCCTCGAGCTGACGTCGATGCTCAGCCTCGCGGCCCTGGAACACGAAGGTCAGCGCCCGATCGATCAGTGGGACGACCCGGTCGCCCTGCCACCCGAGGCGCCGCAACCGGGCCCGAGCGCTCGTCGGTGCGCGGGCACGGCACGCAGGGCGACGTCCAGACCGAGCACATCCCCCCCATCCCGGCGCGGCGAAGCTGGCTCGTTCCCGCCCTCGTCGCGGTCCTCGTGATCATCGCGGCCCTGGCGGCGGCGTGGGTGATCGGCACCTCCGGCCCCGACGTGAACTGAGCGGCGGCGGGCATTTACACCGCGACCGGGCCGACGGTACGATGACCGAGCGCGTACGCGTCCATGTCGAGGGATCGATCCAACGTCACCGCCCTGCTCGACGAGGTCCCCTCGTTCTCGCGGCAGAACCGCGGCGGAATCTTCCTGGTCATCAAGGGACCTGACCGGGGCGAGTCCGTCCGCCTCGAGGAAGGTCGCCCCGTCGCGTTCGGCTCCGCGCCGACGTGCGAGATGGTGCTCACCGACAAGACGGTCTCGCGCAAGCACCTGACCGCGGAGCTCGTCGGCGAGGAGGTGATCATGGTCGATCAGGGATCGACCAACGGCACCTTCATCCAGGGCTCGCGCTTCGAGAAGATCGCGATCGGCTTCGGCGCCGAGGTGAAGCTCGGCCGCACCGTCATCAAGTTCCTCCCCGACGAGGAGGTGGTCGAGCCCGAGCCGTCGCCGGAGACGGCGTTCGGCTCGATCGTCGGCGGCGACACCAAGATGCGGCAGCTGTTCAAGCTGCTCGCCGACGTCGCGCAGACGAGCGCCACCGTGCTGATCGAGGGCGAGACCGGCACCGGCAAGGAGCTCATCGCCGAGGAGATCCACAACCACTCGCCGCGGCGGGACGGCCCGTTCGTCGTGTTCGATTGCGGCTCGGTGCCGCGCGAGCTGATCGAGTCGATGCTCTTCGGCCACGTGAAGGGCTCGTTCACCGGCGCGATCACCGACCGCAAGGGCGCGTTCGCCGAGGCCCACGGCGGCACCATCTTCCTCGACGAGATCGGCGAGATGGCGCTCGACCTGCAGCCGTCGCTCCTGCGCGTGCTCGACAAGCGCGCGGTGCGCAAGGTCGGCTCCAACGTGTACGAGAAGATCGACGTGCGCGTCGTCGCGGCGACCAACCGCGACCTGCGCGCCGAGGTGGCCAAGAAGGCGTTCCGCGAGGACCTCTACTACCGCCTCGCCGTCATCCGCGTGACCGTGCCGCCGCTGCGCGAGCGCGGCGCCGACATCCCGCTGCTCGTCAACCACTTCATGTCCGGCTTCGGCCCGCAGCTCGACTGCACGCCCGAGGACATGTCCAAGCTCGTGCGCCACTCGTGGCCGGGCAACGTCCGCGAGCTGCGCAACGCGATCGAGCGCGCGTGCCTGCTCTCGCGCGGCAACTCGATCAACATCGACGACGCGCTCGTGCAGGAGGCCGCGCCCGCGCTCGGCATCCGCACCGACCTGCCCTTCAAGGAAGCCAAGGGTCAGCTCGTCGAGATGTTCGAGCGCGAGTACATCGAGGACCTGATGCGGCGCCACAAGATGAACCTGTCGGCCGCCGCGCGCGAGGCGCAGATCGATCGCAAGCACCTGCGCGAGCTGATCCGCAAGTACGCGCTCGACCCGCGCCAGAAGTTCGACGAGGAAGACGAGGGCGGCGGCGGCGAGGAGTAGGCGTCCGCGCTGTCCCGCAGTCGTCAGTCATCCGTCTCGTCGCCGAACAGCTCTGCCACGTCGAGCTCGAGCGCATCGAAGGGCTCGGCGCGGACCCGATCTCCCGACGTCGCCCGCAGGACCACCGTGTAGCCATCGACGGTCCAGCGATGCACGAGCAACACCTTCTCCTCGGGGTGTAGCACCCAGTAGTGCGGCACCTCGGCGGCCAGGAGGACGCGTGGCTTCACCACGAGGTCCTGGCGCTCGTGCTTCGGCGAGACGATCTCGCAGACCCAGTCGGGCCGGAGCTTCACCGGCCATCCCGTCGGGCCCTCCGGCGTCCGCTCGCGGCGCCAGCCGCCGACGTCGTGGCAATAGATCTCGCCCGTCGAGTACTCCACATGGATCTCCGGCAGGATCCACCAGCCGCCAGGTCCGCGCCGGCCGGGCCGCCGGTTGAAACCGTGGAGGATGCCGCCGAGTCGGCCCTCGGAGAAGCTGTGCTCCCGCGACGGGATCGCTTTCTCCACGATGGTTCCGCCGATGATCTCGAGCCGGTCGTTGTCGTCGACAGCGCGCAGGTCTTCCACCGTGGCGGGCGTGGGCTTCGATGGCGCGACCATGCGAAGCAGATTGTAGCGCGTCGACGAGAACGCGGCCTCAGATCTCGATCTGCAGGCCGAGCTCGACGACCCGGTTGGGCGGCAGCTGGAAGAACGACGTGGGCGGACGCGCGTTGTGCGACAGGAACGCGAAGATCATCTTGCGCCAGCGCGCCATCTTCGACTTCCCGGAGACGAGGAGCGTCTGGCGGCCGAGATAGTAGGTCGTGGTCATCGGCTGCGCCTGGAAATCGCCGCGCGCGGCCGCGCGGGCGACGAGATCGGGCACGTTCGGGGTCTGCATGAAGCCGCAGCGCGCGACGACGCGGAACATGTTCTGGCCAAGCGGCGTGACCTCGACGCTGCGCTCCGACGTGACCCACGGGACGGGCTCGGTCACGACCGAGCAGAGGACGACCTCTCCGTGTAGCACGCGGTTGTGCTTCACGTGGTGGAGGACGACGTTGGGCACGCTGTCGGCCGACGAGGACATGAACACCGCGGTGCCTTCGACCCGTGGCAGCGGGTTGACCTCGAGATCGGCGAGGAACAGCGCGGTGGGGACGGCGCCCGACTCCATGATGCGCGCCAGCTCGAGGCGCCCGCGCCACCAGGTCGTCATGATCGCGAACACGGCGGCGCCGATCGCCAGCGGGAACCAGCCCCCGGCGAGGATCTTGACGGCGTTGGCCGAGAAGAACGCCAGGTCGATCACCAGGAACGGGACGAGGAACGCGAGCGCCCGCGGCGCCGAGAAGCCCCACCGGCGACGGCACACCAGGTAGAAGAGCACCGAGGTGATCGCCATGGTACCGGTCACCGCGATGCCGTACGCCGCGGCGAGGCCGGAGCTCGAGCCAAACTGCAAGACCACGGCGATCGTGCCCGCCATGAGCAGCCAGTTCATCTCCGGGATGTAGACCTGGCCCTCCATCTCCGGGGAGGTGTGCACGACCGTGAGCCGCGGCCAGAACCCGAGCTGCATCGCCTGGCGCGTGATCGAGAAGACGCCGGAGATGAGGGCCTGTGACGCGATGATCGCGGCCATGAGCGAGAGCACGAGCATCGGGATGAGCAGCGAGACGCCCCCGACGTGCAGCTGCTCGGCCGCGCTGTAGAACGGATTGCGGATCGTGCCCGGGGGGCTGGAGATCATGAGCGCGCCCTGGCCGAAGTAGTTGAGCAGGAGCCCGGGCAGCGCGACGGTGAACCACGCGAGGCGGATGGGCGCGCGGCCGAAGTGTCCCATGTCGGCATAGAGGGCCTCGCCGCCGGTCACCACGAGGAAGACGAGGCCGACGATCATGAAGCCCTGGTAGCCGTTCGCGGACAGGAACTCGGCGCCGTGGACGGGGTTGACCGCCGCGAGCACGCGCGGATCGACCAGGATCCAGCGGAGCCCGATCGCGCCGATCGCGAGGAACCAGACCAGGATGATCGGTCCGAACGCGAAGCCGATGCGGCCGGTGCCGAAGCGCTGGACCATGAAGAGCCCGACGAGGATCGCGACCGTCACCGGCACCACGAAGTCGGTGAGCCTCGGGCTCTGCTCGGACAGCCCCTCCATCGCGCCGAGGACCGAGATGGCGGGCGTGATGACGCCGTCACCGAAGAGCAGGCCCGTGCCGAAGAGGCCAAGGAGGAGGGGGATCGCGAGGTACCGGCCGAGGCGCGTGCCCTCGCTGCCCGTCACCAGCGCGGCGAGCGCCAGGATGCCGCCTTCGCCCTTGTTGTCGGCGCGCAGCACGAACAGCACGTACTTGACGCAGATGACGAGCACCAGCGACCAGAACATGAGCGACAGCACGCCGAGCGTGTTCGCGAGGTGAGGCTCGACGGCGTGCGGCGAGAACGCACCGTCCGGATGCCACGCCAGACACTCCTTGATCGCGTAGAGCGGTGAGGTGCCGATGTCGCCGTAGACGACGCCGAGCGCACCGAGCGACGTGGAGACGACCGCACGCTTCGACACGCAGGTGGGCTACCACCCCTCCGCGTAAAGAATCCATCAAGGTTCGGCGGCGGCCTCGGGATCGCGCATCCGGTAGCCGACCCCCGGCTCGGTGAGTAGCCAGCGCGGACGCGCCGGGTCGAGCTCGATCTTCCGGCGCAACGCGCCCATGTGAACGCGCAGGTAGTGCGTGTGCTCGACCGCGCCGGGGCCCCAGATCTCGCGCAGCAGGTGGCGATGCGTGAGCACGCGTCCCGGGTGGTGCGAGAGCAACGCGAGCAGACGGAACTCGATCGGCGTGAGGTGCACCGTTCGGCCGTCGACCGTCACCTCGTGGCGACCATGATCGATGCGGATGGGACCGACCTCCACGATGGCGTCGGGCGATGGCGCGTCCGCGATCGCCGCGGCGTGGCGGAGCGCGACGCGCATGCGCGCGAGGAGCTCGCCGGTGCCGAACGGCTTGGTGACGTAGTCGTCCGCGCCCGCGTCGAGCGCGCGCACCTTGTCGGCCTCGCGTTCGCGCGCCGAGACGACGATGATCGGGACCTGCGACCACTCGCGGAGCGAGCGCACGAGCGCGAGACCGTCGCCGTCGGGCAGCCCGAGATCGAGGATGACGAGCGCGGGCGACGCGCCGACCGCCGCGCGCCGCCCCGCGTCGATCGTCGCCGCGTCGGCGACGCGGAAGCCGTGCGCCTCGAGCGTCGCGCGCAGGAGCCGGCGCATGGCGACCTCGTCCTCGATGACGAGCACGGTCTGCCCACCTGCGGCGATCACGTGGCCCACCCGGTCGGCTCGGGCGC
>JAIOII010000881.1 GCA_019912685.1 Kofleriaceae bacterium | reverse complement strand
CTACGTCTGTCCTCGTCCGCGTCGAGCAGCACGCCGCGTCGGACGACGCGCCCGACGACACCGTGATCATCGCTGGACCACCCGACACCGGTGACACGCCGCGCCGCCCGGCTGAAGGACGCGCTGATGTAGTCGTTCCGCCGCTGGCCCCGGGGGCCAGCGGATGGGCCTGCCGCCCCGGCGGAATCCAGAACGCCCGGGTCATCCGACTCCAGCGAACGGACGTTGTTCGCGATCACCCGAGGTTGTGCGCCGTCCTGGCGGCACGGCGGTTGCTGTGCGGTCCATGCATGACGACGCGATGCGCGCTGCTGCTGCTGCCGTTGCTGGTCCTCGCTGGCTGCGAGGGCACGATCGTGCCGGGCGGCAACTCCCCCGACGACGACCCGGCCGACGATGACGGGAGCGGCGATGAGGAGGGGCAGGATGTTCCGCTCGTCCCCGATCCCGCGACCTCGTCCGGGGTCACCGTCGACGGCGACGGCGACCTGGTGCTCGACCCCGACGAGGTCTCGGTGTTGCTGGCTCACATCTGGGTCGCCAACAGCCCCGAGGGCACGGTCTCGAAGATCGACACCGTCACCGGCGTCGAGGTCGCGCGCTACCGGACCGGTCCGGGCAATCCCGATCCGTCGCGCACGACGGTCGGCCTCGACGGCGACGTGGTCGTCGCCAACCGTGGAGGCGCCAGCGCGATCCGCATCCACGCCGAGACGGAGCGCTGCCCCGACGTCAATGGCGACGGCATGGTCCGCACCTCGACGGGCCCGACCGACGTGCTGCCGTGGGGTCAGGACGAGTGCGTGCTCTGGTTCCACGCCTTCCCGACGGGCGCGCTGGCTCGTGCCGCCGCCCACGACTTCGTGCTCGACCCGGATGGCGTTGCGCACGCGTCGGTGTGGATCGGCCTCTACAACGCCCAGAAGCTCGTGCGCCTGGACGTCGAGACCGGCGCCGTCCTGTCCGAGGTCGACATCGCCGGGCACTGCCCGTACGGCCTGGCGTTCGACGGCAGCGATCAGGTGCTCTGGGGCTTCAGCGCCTGCTCCGGGAGCCTCATCAGGCTCGACGTCGACACCCTGACCTGGAGCACGGTCGCGCTGCCGTCGGGATGCGCGTATGGCATCACCGTCGATCCCGAAGGTCGGGTGTGGACCTCGGGGGGCAGCTGCGTCGCACGGTACACGCCGGCCACGCAGGCGTGGAACACGGTCACGATCGGCACCAGCAATCGCGGCATCGCGCACGACGGCCAGGGCTCGATCTGGGTCGCCGACACCAGCTTCGGCGTGCACCGGCTCGCGGCCACCACCATGGCCACCCAGGCGAGCATCCCGCTGGGCGGCGGCGGCTTCGTGGGGATGGCGGTCGACTTCTACCATCGCATCTGGGCCATCTCGCAAGCTGGCTCGCGGGCGCACCGGATCGATCCATCGACCCTGGCCAGCGTCTCCTTCCCCACCGGCTCCAACCCCTACACCTACAGCGACATGACCGGCTTCCAGCTGCAGAACGCGGCACCTCCGATGGGCACGTTCGTCGCTGTGCTCGAGGGCTGCGGCGAGCAAGCCGAGTGGCGCCGCCTCGTGTGGACCGCGAGCACGCCCAGCGGGACCTACGTCCGCTTTCGCGCGCGCACGGCCCCCGACCGCGCCAGCCTTGCCGCCGCCCCGCTGGTTGCGATCGCGAAGCAGCCGAGCGACACGTCGCCCGCCGACCTGGGCGCCACGCTCGAGGCTGCCGCTCCCGGCAGCTCGCGCGCGCGCTTCCTCGAGCTGGAGCTCGTCCTCTACTCGATCGACGCGGCGATCACACCCGAGGTCTCGCACGTGCGGGTGACCACGTCGTGCCCGCCGGTCCTGGGCAAGCCGACCCCGACCCGCGCCGTCGATCAGTGGCGCAAGTAGGCACGCGGCAGGATGCCGGCCTGGAACTGACGGCGCCGGCGGCGCGTACCGAGCCGGCGCACGCCGAGGAACGTGCCGACGCCGACGAGCACGCCGCCGATTCCGAGGAGCGGGCTCAGCCCGAGGAGCGGCGCGCCGAGGCCGACGATCATCGCGACGATGGCGCCGCTGAACGCCTGCCAGATGATGTCGGCGGCGTGCTGGCGGCTCCAGACGTCGTGCTGGCGCTCGCACTCCGCGCACCATCCGGTCGCGGTGACCTCGTCAGCGGCGCAGCGGGCGCACGGCACGCGTCGAGTCTACCGCGCGTCGCGGAGCCCGCAGACGAACTGTTCGACCTCGCCGGCCGGACGGATCAGGCCTTCTTGACGAACTCGGACTTGAGCCCCATCTGCCCGATGCCCTCGACGCGACAGTCGATGTTGTGGTCGCCGTCGACGAGGCGGATCTTCTTCACCTTCGTGCCAGCCTTGAGCCCGGTCGGGGAGCCCTTCACCTTCAGATCCTTGACGAGCACCACGGTATCGCCGTCCTGGAGGATGTTTCCGACGGCGTCGCGCACGACCAGCTCGTGGTCAGGCGAACCGTCCGCGTCGCTCACGGTTGCGATGTCCGCCGATGGCGACCATTCGTTCCCGCACTCGGGGCACACCAGCAGCCCGCTCGGGTCTTCGTACGCGTAGGCAGAGTTGCACTTCGGGCAGGGCGGTAGATCGCTCATCGGAGGTGTGTACCAGAGTGTTCGCCGTGCTCGCGCCAGCCGAACCTTTCCGTTGCCCTTGCCCCCGCCCCTCGTTGAGCCTGCGCGCGCGGTCCTGGTCGCGTCGTCGGCGCCTCACGCCGACTGCGTGTTGCCGCCCGCGCCGCGAAGCCGGGACCAGAGCACCTTGAAGATGCCGCCGATCGCGAGCGCGATCACGATGAGGAACTTCTTGGCGGCCAGGAGCACGGCCCAGAAGCCCTTGCTGGTCACGATCTTGGTCGCCACCGCGCCGCCCGCGACGAGCGTGGCGACGCCGTAGCCGGCGTCGCGATCGACGCCGGGCTGATAGTCCGCGTAGCGGTTGCCGGGCGTGAAGTCGGAGAAGCCGAGCATCTCGTTCATCGCCGGCCTGACCGTCGCGAGATCACGGGTCATGGCGACCGCGTTGAGCTCGAGGACGCCCTCGCGACCGAGGATGCGGACCGCGTAGTTGGGCGTCCGCCGATGCGCGCTTCATCTGCGACAGGAGCGCGTCGTAGTCGATCGACGCGGCGTCGCTGTCGTCCACGTGTCCGTCGTCGGTGTACTGGAGGATCGCGCCGGTCTGGTAACGCAGCGATGCGTCGAGCTCGCGGAGCGCGGTCTCGGCGTCCTCGTCTTCTCCTTCACCTTGCGCCCGTGCCGTCGACGGCATCGCCAGCGCCGCGAGCACGCTCGCCGCACCAACCGACAACGCGCAGCGCCTCCACGACGATCGTGTCACCCGCTTCATCCACCGATCCTTGATGGAGCCGCGTCGACCATCGCAACGCGTTTCTCGCACCTCGCCGCGGTTTCTCGCGCGGTCACCCGCGCAGGGTTAGCCGATCTTGCGCAGATCGCGCGCGGCGTCGCGGCGCTCGCCGGTTACACCCGCTCGCCGAGCCAGTCCCGGATCAGCGCGTAGACGTGGGGACTCTCGAGCAACTGCATGTGATTCGTGCGCGCGACGATGCGCTGGTCCTCTGGCGCGAACGCCAGGCACATGTCGGCGCGCGCGTGGCGGCCGAGCGCGCTATCGACGGGCACCAGTCCATCGCCGGGGAGGCGGCCGTCGAGCGTCGGGGCGGTCGTCCCGGCGATGGCGAGGCATGCGACGCCGGCGGGGAGCGGCGCCGCGCACCGCGAGTCGACGCCGGACGCGAAGCGATCGACGCCCGCCCAGTGCTCGTCGAGGACGTTGCCGTGGCGCAGATCCGTGACCCCCGCGCTGCGGAGCTTGCCGAGGCGCGCCAGCGGCGCGCTGTAGTGCTCGCCGCCGAGCACGCGCTCCACGACGTTGCCGATGCGCTCGAGCGGCGCGCCGTGGTGCGGCGTGCCGAGGCACACGAGCGCGCGCAACGAATCGCGCCAGCGATGCCCGGCGCGCTCGGCGGCGAGGCACGCGCTGCGCGCCACCAGCCCGCCCATGCTGTGCCCGACGAGCACGAGCGCCTCGACGGGTACGGGCCAGGCGGCGACGAGCTCTTCGAGCAGCTCGGCCAGCTCGGCGCCGTTCGTCGACACGTGCCGGCCGCTGTTGTAGTGCGCGTACACCGGCGCGAAGCCGAGCGCGTCCTCGAGCGCCTCGCCGTGATCGTGTCCGTTCCGCCGCCACTGCAGGTCGCACATGCTCGACCCGTGGATCCAGACGGCGATGCGGCCGCTCGCGCGCGGATACACGGCGGCGAGCGCGTCACGCTCGAGCGTCAGCGGCGCGCCGCCACGACGAAGTCGCATCGGGATCGCGAGCGGATTCCCCGTCGACGCGAGCCAGTCGCCGAGCACGCCGTTCACCGCGGCGAGCAGCGCCTCGCGCTCGGGTCCGGGCGCGCTCCCGCCGAGCAACGGACCGAGCACCACGAGTGCCTGGTCGAGCCCGGCGCCGACCAGCGCCGCGACGCCTCGCACGCCGCCGTAGACCAGCCCGGAGATGATCCGCCCCGGCAGCGTGAACGGCTGCGCCACACCGGCGGGCCCATCGGCGATCGTGCGGTGCATCTCCTGGACGATCGTCGTGACCTCGCGCGTCGCGTCCACGACGAGGCGGCTGGCACCCCGCAGATCGTCCGCATGCTCGCGCTTGGCCATCGAGGTACGACCGTACCGCTCGAACCGCGCTCACGAGCCGCCGAATTTGACGGTGGGAGGGTGCGGAGTAACGCGAGGTCACGGTCATGTGAGCGGCGCTGCGGGTGCGGCGCTACGAGGATGGGAGGACGTTGCGCCTCGCGTGGAACACGGGAGCTGGCTACGGTCGCTTCGAACGACGACGATGGAACGGGCGGCGGACGTGCACCGCGAGGCGGAGTGGGCCCGGCGGGCGAACAACACGAGCGCTGCAGGTCGGCTCTTCGCGATCAAGAACCGCTGCGAGTCCGTGGCTGCCGCCCTCGGTGATCTCATCGCTCGCTCGGATCGCGGCAGCGAATGACTCAACGACCGCGCGTCGGATGCCGGCTCGTGTGCCTCACCTGGACGATCCATACCTGTTCCGCGGCCTCGTGCAGCTGATACGCGACGCGATATCGGGAACGCTGCAGGACCACGACTCGTACTTCGCCGTGCACCGGATGCATGGCTCGAGTCCCGACCCACGGATGTACCTCGAGCAGATCGAGCGCGGCGTTGAGCTCGCGATCGAAGAGCTGCGGAGCGGCGCGGCGGTTCTTTCGCCACCAGCGCGACGCGCGCTGGATCGACGTCATCGCCGACGCGGCGATCCGGATCTCGAACGCGCCGGGCATCTATCGACGGCGAAGAAACGAGCGGGCGCGATCGGCGCCGACGTACTTCCCCGACTTGATCTCGGCGATGCCGCGCGAGATGTCCGCCTCGTCCTCGGCGTCGAGCTCGATCGGCTCGTCCGCTTCGTGCACGACGACGGTCAGCCGAGCGCCTTCGGGCAGTTTCGCCCGGGTGACGACCTTGCCGTTCACGACGGTGGCGTTGACGGCACGCATGAGTCTCACGCTAGCATGGTGCGGAAACT
>JAIOII010000880.1 GCA_019912685.1 Kofleriaceae bacterium | reverse complement strand
CCCTGGCGCCGCGCCGCGGCCGCGTCGCGCAACCCGCGCAGGAGCGAGACCGTCCGGTCTCCGGACAGCTCGCGCGCGGCGGTGACGAGCGCGTTGCCGAGGCGCCCGAGGTCGCCCTCGAGCAGTGCAGGATCGGGGTGCACGGGTGCTTTTGTAACACCTGAGCCGGCCTCGACCGCGCGCCGCGACCACGACACCGCTGTCGGGATTCGCTCAGCGGCACGGATCACAGGGCGAGCGCGGACGCGCACTTCCGACGGCACGACCCTCGCAGCAGGAGGGCCCGTGCGCCGTACCTCGCTCGCCGCCTCGGCGCTCCTCGCCGCCGCGGCGGATGGCGACCACCAGCTGCCGAGCATGTTCACCGTCTCGGTCGGCCGCGTCCGCGACGGCGGGATGCTGCGCCCGTTCATCGCCGGCGGCGGAGGCTTCCTCAACGTGCAGGCGCGCGCCGGGCTCCTCGCCCTCGCGCGCGGCTCGGCGAACGACGGCCCGACGATGCTCGTCCAGGTCCGCGCCATGCACTCGATCCTGTGCGGCGAGCAGGGCGTCTTCGGCGGGCTCGGGCTCGGCTACCGCTGGTATCGCAGCGGCGCCAACCCCTTCGGCTTGCTCGCCACCGTCGAGGCCGGGCCCGCGTTCCTGCGCCCCGCGTGCGGGCCCGAGGTGCCGATCGAGGCCGCCGCCGCGGAGCGCGTGTGGCTCGGCGGCGGCAGCGTCTCGTTCACCGTCGGCTTCTGAGCCGCGGCGCCGGTCACTCCATCCGGTCGAACGTCAGGTCGGCCGCGAAGTCGCCGAAGGCCGCCGCGCGCAGCGCGTCGACGTCGAGCTCGCCGAGCAGGCTCGCCGACAGGGACGCCTCGGCGACGATCACCTCGCGCTGCGTGGTGCACTCGGTGTTGCACGACGCCATGGCGCTCGCCTCGGCCGAGCCGCGGCACGCCACCTGATCCTGCGCGCCCTGGCACTGCGCCTCGGCGGTCGCGCGCGCGTTCGCCTCGCAGTAGCCCTGGCAGTTGACGGTGTTCGCCTCGAGCTCGGCGCGCACGACGACGTCGGTGATCACGCCGACCGTGAGCTCCGGGATCTCGCAGCCGCCGAGCGTCTCGATGCGCGCGTCGCCCTCGCCGTAGCCCGCCGCGTACACGCCGCCGTCGTCGATCTGCACCGTGCTGTCGAACAGCGCGCGGAACTGACCGCTGGCGGCGTCGACCGTGCACTGCGGAGCGTCGAGCCCGCCGATCGTGCCGGTGCCGCGCACCTCGACGGTGACGAGCGCCGGCTGCGCCGCCGGCGCCTCCGCCTCGCGCGCCGAGCCGTCGGCGCTGGTGGCGGCGTCCTTGTAGCGCATCTCGCCCTCGACCTGCGAGGTCGGCGTGGTCGGCGTCTGGTCGTCGTCCGACGCGCACGCAGCGAAGGACGTCAGGGAGAGGATCGTGAGGAACGAAGTGTGTCGCTTCATGCGGCGAGCAATCAGCAACGCACGTGCCACGACCTCGCGTCGCGGGCTTCCGCGCGCACGACGTCCGCATTCCGGACAGCGCTGTCAGCGCCGCCGTGCAGTCCTTTCACAACGTGAGGTGTCCGTGAGACGAGGCCGTGCGCGTGCGCTCGCTCAGCGGAGCGACCATCCGCTGATCGCCGGATCGCCGGTGAGCGAGACCTCGTAGAAGCCGCCGCCGCCGGTGAGCCACGGCGTGTGCGTCGCCGGGACGAGGTCCTTCCACTCGTTGCCCGCCGCGCCGTTCACGACGTGCACGCTCACGCGCATCGCGAGCGGGCAGCCGCCGAGCTCGCTCCACGGGGCGCGCACCGACAGTGTCCGGTTGTCGGACGACGTGAACAGGTGCACGCCGGGCTCGAGCGCGTACGCGGGCGTCGTCCACGCCGGCGTCCCGGCGGCCGCGTAGATCGCGCTGTACGGTCCGCTGCCGAAGTCGTTCGTCCGCCGCGTCGCGATGACGTACCCGGCGCCGAACCCGACCTGCGGCGTGAGCCCGCTGTACTCCTTGCCGGCGCGCGGCGCCGCGGCCGCGAGCGACGCGCCGGACTCGACGTACACGTGCAGCGGCTTCGAGCCGTCGAGGAACGCCTGGCTCGTCACCGAGACGTACAGGTACGTCGGGTCCCAGGTGATGGCGACCTCGTCGGTCGCCGCCATCGTCGCGCCCGGCGTGACCCGCTGCGCCGCCGGGTAGTCGGCCACGTCGTCGACGCCGTCGAGCGCCGGCGTGTGCCCCATCGAGATGGTGCACGGCCCCGCGTCGGTCGACGTGTCCGCGTCCACCGCCGCGTCGGCCACGACCGCCGCGTCCGGCGCCGCGTCGGTGACCGGGGGCGCATCGGTGGCCGGCGCGCCGTCGACGCGGGCGTCCGGCGTCGGGTCGGGACCGTCGTGGGTCTCCATCGTGGACGTCGCGCAGGCGCCGAGAACGAAGGTGACGGCCAACAGCGCGCGCATCGTCGCCGTGAACAAGCATCAAGCGTGCCCTCGTCCGCGACGTGCAACCCGCCGGGATCCCGAGGCTGCGGACGCGCCGCGGAAACCGGACGTTGCGAATGGCAACGCGACTGCCGAGAAGCGGCTCCGGCTCAGGCCGGGGCGACCGTCACCGGCACGCCGTTGAACGCGGCGTTGCCGCTCGGCACGTCGAGGAAGCCCTCGTCGGAAACCACGTTCACGTTCACGCCGGCATGGGCGCGCGCCACCCCCATGCGCACCCCGGGCAGGTCGTGCCCGAAGCCGTGGGGCAGGGACACCACGCCGGGCCGCAGCTCGTCCGAGACCTCGACGGGCGCGATGACCTCGCCGGCCCGGCTCGTCACGCGCGCGCCGCCGCCGTCGACGAGCCCGAGGCGCGCGGCGTCGTCGGGATGGACGCGCAGCGTGCAGCGCGCCGGCCCCTTGATGAGCGGCACGAGGTTGTGCATCCACGAGTTGTTGCTGCGCAGGTCGCGCCGCCCGATGAGCACGAGGTCGGGCGGCGCTGCGTCGAGCGCGCGCTCGAGCCGCGCGACGTCATCGAGGACGAGCGGCGGCGCGAGCTCGACGTGCTTGCTCTCCGTGCGCAGGATGCCCGGCAGCCGCGGCGCGAGCGGCCCGAGGTCGATGCCGTGCGGGTGCTCGGCGACGAGCTTGTCGAGCGTGAGCCCGTCCGGGCGCGCGCCGAAACCGTCGCCGTACGGCCCGAGCCGCAGGAGCGCATCGACGACGCGCACCGGGC
>JAIOII010000879.1 GCA_019912685.1 Kofleriaceae bacterium | reverse complement strand
AGGCGGCGGCGGCCAGCTCGTGCACCGCCGGCAGCGCGCGGAGGCGCGCCTGGACGGCGGCCGGATCGACGAATGGCTCGGACGGCGATTCCGTGCTCACACCACAATGGTAGCTCGGGTACGCTCGGCGGCGCTCGTGAGCACCGTCATCACGTACGCCCTCGTGGCGCCGATCCTCGCCTTCGCCGTCTGGGGCCTGGTCCAGGCGTTCCGCTTCCGCGACTGGATCTGGATCCCGATCCAGCTCGTCCTCCCCGTGGTCGGCGCCTTCGTCTACTTCTTCGCCCACCTCCACCGCCACGCCGACAGCGGCTTCGAGCTGCCGGGCGCCGCCGACAAGAAGCGCCTCGGCCGCGTGATGGAGGACCTCGCGCGGCTCGACAAGGCGCACCTGCACGCGCAGCTCGGCGACATCTATTACGCGATGGGGCAGCACGACAAGGCGCTGGCCGCGTACCGGGCCGCGTTCGAGCGCGACCGGAAGGACCTCGACATCCGCGCCCACCTCGGCGCGACGCTCGTGCGGATCGGTCGCGCCGAGGAGGCGCGGTCGCTGCTCGAGGGCGTCGTCGAGGAGAAGCCGCGGCACGATCACGGCTACACGATGATGGCGCTCGCCGAGGCGCAGACGGTGCTCGGCGATGGCGAGGCAGCGACGGCGACCTGGAAGCGCGTCCTCGCCGGCAACTCGTACGGGCGCGCGCGGGTGCAGCTGGCGGAGCTCCACGTCGAGAAGGGCGAGATGGCGGAAGCGCGGGCGCTGCTGGAGAAGGTGGTGGAGGACGACGCGAGCTCGCCCGACTTCCACCGGCAGCGGGAAGCGGTGTGGGTGAAGCGGGCGAGGAAGCTGTTGAAGCAGGTGCCGATGAAGGCGAGCCCGGACGCCTGATCGGGCACGGGCACGGGCACCGGCACGGGCACGGGCACGGGGGTGATTGCGCTATGGTTGGCTCGTGGACGTCCAGGCAGTCTCCGCGCTGCTCGCCGCGCTGGTCATCCTGGCGATCGGCGCGTCGGTCATCCTGCGCAACCGCACCGACCGCACGTACGTCTCGTTCTCGACCTTCACCTTCGTCGTCTCGGCCTGGCAGCTCTGCACCTTCATCGAGACGGCGACCGGCTCGGCGCTGTGGCGCTGGCTCGCGCTCTGGCCCGCCGCCACCATCCCGCCGACGGCGATCGCGTTCTTCCGCCAGTTCCTCGCCCAGCCGTCGATCGGCGGCCCGCACCGCCCGCCGCGCGTCACCCTCGCGTGGACGCTGCTCGCCTACCTCGCGCTCATCTACGGCGCGGTGGGCTGGCCGGTGCACGAGAGCCTCTGGTTCCTCGTGCCGTTCGGCGCCTACGTCTTCGGCGGCCTCTACCGCTGCGTCTACGACATGTTCGTCCAGTACCGCGCGACGACCAAGCGCGTCGAGCGCGCGCGCATCCGCTACCTCATGCTCGGCGGCCTGCTCGCGACGACGCTCGCGCTCACCGACGTCCTGCCCCGCTTCGTCGCCGCCTGGCCCACCGTCGGCAACGTCCTCTCGATCCTCTACCTCTACTTCATCTCGCAGACGCTCTTCCGCTACCGCCTCATCGACGTCAACGAGCTGGTCGGCAAGATGGCGGTGCTCGGCTCGCTGGTCGTGCTCCTGTGGGCGGTCTACGGCCTCCTCCTCTCGTGGGTCGGCGGCGGCCAGGACGGCCTCTTCCTCCTGAACGCCCTCGTCGCGTCGTTCGTCATCCTCATCCTCTTCGAGCCGGTGCGCGCGCTCCTCGAGAACACGGTGAACCGCTGGCTCTTGCGCCAGCGCACCGAGCTGCGCGGCCGCCTCGAGACCCTGCGCCGCGAGCTCCAGCACGTCGTCGACGTCCCCGATCTCGTGCGCCGGGTCATCACCGCGCTCGAGGAGTCGCGGCGCGTGACCGACGCGTCGGTCTTCCTCCTCGACGCCGACGGCGCCGGGTTCGACCGCGCCGGCTTCTTCGGCGCCGCGCCGTCCGACCGCCTCGACGCCGGCGCCGCGCGCGCGCTCCTCGAG
>JAIOII010000878.1 GCA_019912685.1 Kofleriaceae bacterium | reverse complement strand
GCCCTTGCGCCAGCGCACCGGCATCGCCCGCACGAGCGCGCGCTCCATCGCGCCGCCGGGCGCGAGCCCCGCGAGCAGCATCCCGTCCCAGCCGCGGTGCGTGGCGGCGGCGGCGACGAACGCCTCGGCGAGCGCGTCGGGATCACGTCCGACGAGCGGACACGCGAGCCCCCACGACAGCTCGAGCGGCTCGAGGAAGCGGCCATCGCCGCGACGTGCGATCGCGCACGCGCCCCAGCCCGTGTCGCCGCGCACGATCCATGGCAACCGCTCGCCCATGAGCGCGTCGTGCGCCGGGAGGACCCAGGCCGACGAAGAGCAGAAGTGGTCGATCTCCGCCGTCTCCGCGACCGCCTCGTCGAAGGCGTCGGCCGAGGCGCGCAGCTCGTCGAGATCGACCGTTCGCATGGAGGGCCGAGTAGTCTACAATCTCTCTGCCGACCGTCCTCTCACCGGGACCTTCCATGCGGGGAATCGCCCTTGTCGCCGTGGCTTCCATGCTCGGCGGCTGCTTGACCAACACCTACAAGATCCCGACGACCGAGCTGCAGCGCCTGGCAGCCCCGCCGCCGCCGCGACGGAGGGCAACCGCTTCGACGGCTGGGTGCGCCTCCACCCGATGCACCCCGTGCACCTCTGGGGACCGTGGGGCTACGGCGTCGTCCCGCTCGCGCAGCTCGATCCGACGACGGCGGCGGTCGCGACCAAGGCCGTGGTGCGCGACGTCGAGGGGCCGTGGCAGCGGCTCGCGCGCGCGCCGCTCGATCGCAAGGGCTGGACGTACAGCGTGCTCGGCGGCGCCGGCGAGATCGACGGCCCCGACGGGCGCGGCCTCGGCCCGCAGTTCCACGTCCAGTTCGGCTACTACCCGGTGCACCAGGTCGGCATCCAGCTCGGCTGGACGCCGGCGTGGCGCGACGACGCGCTCGGCGACACGATCCTCGACCTGCGCGTCGGCGTCGAGCTCGACCTCCTGCCGCTCGACGCGGGCAAGCTGCACGGCGGCGGCTACGGCAACCTGTCGCTCGGCTGGCGCACGTCGTCGACCGGGACCGAGGAGGCCGGCTTCACCGGCGCCGGCGTGAAGCTCCAGTACGAGCTCACGACGCGGCTCGCGATCACCGGCCGCTTCGGCATCACGCGCGCCTACGACGAGATGGCGCGCGACGCGACGGTCGGCCTGTCGATCTACTGAAGCGCGCCGACCTCGTCGGCCTACTTCTGGTACTTCGCCTTCCACTCGCCGTACGGCATCCCGTACACGATCTCGCGGGCGGCCTCGTCGGTGAGCGCGACGCCGCGCTCCTCCGCCGCCGCGCGGTACCACTTGGCGAGGCAGTTGCGGCAGAAGCCCGCCAGCTCCATCACGTCCTTGTTCTGGACGTCGGTGCGCGCGCGGAAGTGCTCGACCAGGCGACGGAACGCGGCGGCCTCGAGCTCGGTGCGGGTGCGGTCGTCGAGATCCATGGACCGACCGTACCACCGTCGTGTTCCCGGGCTCGTGTGCTAGAACCCGACCGTGGCCACGTCGTCGGTGACCCAGCTCGAGCGCAACGGCACCACGTTCCACGTGGTCGGGACCGCGCACGTGTCGCGTCGCTCCGTCGAGGAGGTCACGCGCGTCATCGAGGAGCTCCGCCCCGAGGTCGTGTGCGTCGAGCTGTGCCAGGGCCGCTACGACGCGCTCACCCAGGAGAACGCGTTCCGCAACCTCGACGTGTTCAAGGTCGTACGCGAGGGCAAGACGCTCTACTTGCTCGCGCACCTCGCGCTCGCCAGCTACCAGCGCAAGATGGGCGACGCGCTCGGCGTGAAGCCGGGCTCCGAGCTGCTCGCCGCGATCGAGACCGCCAAGCGTGTCGGCGCCCGCGTCGAGCTCATCGATCGCGACATCCACACGACGCTCAAGCGCACGTGGTCGAACCTCGGCCTGTGGAAGCGCTCGATGCTGCTCTCGTCGCTCCTCGTCGGCTTCGGCGAGGACGACGACGACGGCAAGCCGGCCGCCGACGACAAGCGGGCGGGCACGGGAGGGCGTGAAGGGCGCAAGGAGATCACCGCCGACGACATCGAGCAGCTCAAGGAGTCCAAGGCGCTCTCCGAGATGCTCGACGAGCTCGCCAGGGCCCTGCCCGAGGTGAAGAAGCCGCTCATCGACGAGCGCGACGCGTTCCTGGTGAGCGGCATGGAGAGCAGCGCCAACGGCGCGCGCAACGTCGTCGCCGTGGTCGGCGCCGCGCACGTCCCAGGCATGCGCCGCCAGTTCGGCCAGACGATCGATCGCGACGTGCTCGCCCGGCTGCCGCCGCCGTCGCTCCTCTGGACGATCGTGAAGTGGGCGGTCCCGCTGCTCCTCGTCGCCGGCCTCGTCTGGGGCGCGTTCCACTCCGAGAACGTGTCGGCGCAGGACGTCGTGAAGGCGCTCGTCCTGCCGACGTCGATCGGCGCCGGTGTCCTGACCCTCCTCGCCGGTGGGCGGCCGCTGTCGGTGCTCACGGCGATCGCCGTCGCGCCGGTGGCCGCGATCCACCCGCTCCTCGGGACCGGCATGGTCGTGGGCGTGGTCGAGGCGTGGCGGCGCAAGCCGACCGTCGTCGACTGCGAGCGCTTACCGGACGATGTCACCACGTTACGTGGCTTCTGGCGGAACCCGGTGTCGCACATCCTCCTGGTCGCGATCGCGTCCGGCATCGGGACGGCCCTCGGAATGTGGCTCGGCGCTGCCTGGATCGTCACGCTCCTGTGACCGTCGCCGGTATATGGTCATGGTCGGACCATGACCCGTGAGGAGCGACCATGAAGCGGCGCGAGGCCCTCAAGACGATCGGCGCGATGGCGGGGGCGGCGGGTGCAGCGAAGGTTCTTCCGGCGTGCGGTGACGGCGCCTCGAGCCTGCCGCCCGGCATCCACCACGTCGTGGTGGTGATGATGGAGAACCGGTCGTACGACCATGTCCTCGGCGCGCGCAAGCTCATGGGGCTGCCCGGCGACGGGCTCGTCGCGACGATGAGCAACCCGGATCTCGCCGGCAACATGGTCCAGGTCTACGAGGCCGCGTTCGACGACACGTGCGTGCCCGATCCGCCGCACGGATGGACGGCGTCGCGCGACCAGTTCGCCGGCGGCACCAACGACGGCTTCCTGACGGTGCACCAGCAGCGTCACGGCGGCAGCGCGCTCCAGGCGATGCAGTACCTCACGCGCGACGTGGTGCCGGTGTCGTGGGCGCTCGCGGACGGGTTCGCGTCGTGCGACCGCTACTTCTGCTCGGTGATGGGCCCGACCTGGCCCAACCGCATGTACTGGCACTCGGGCTCGTCGAACGGGATCATGTCGAACGACTTCCCGAGCACCTTCGACTGGCCGAGCGTGCACCACCGCCTCGACGACATCGGCGTGCCCTGGAAGTACTACTACATGGACATCCCGGTCCTCGCGCTGGTCGACACCCTCGACCCCGACGGGCGCGTCTTCCTCTTCGAGGACTTCCTGCGCGACGCGATGAGCGGCAACCTCGCGCCGGTCACGTACATCGACCCGAGCTTCGGCTACAACGACGATCACCCGCCGCACCACCCGATCCTCGGCCAGCAGTTCATCGCGAGCATCTACAACGCGCTCGCGAACGGCCCCCTCTGGAACCACTGCCTCCTGGTCGTCACCTACGACGAGAACGGCGGGTTCTACGATCACGTCCCGCCGCCGACGACGGTCGACGACTTCGCGTCGACCGGCTTCGATCAGATGGGCTTTCGCGTGCCGACGCTGGTCGCCGGGCCGTACGTCAAGCAGGGCCACGTCTCGAGCGTGGTGATGGACCACTGCTCGGTCCTGCGCCACATGCAGAACATGTTCGGCTTCGCCGACCTCAACCAGCGCGTGACCGCGGCCAACGACCTCACCGACTGCCTCGATCTCGACGCGCTGGCGGCCGGCACACCGCGACCTCCGGTCACGATCCCGGCGATCGAGATCGACGAATCGCGCATCGGGGACGAGTGCCGCATCGCGGCGAAGATCGACCACGACGTCCTGCGCATGGCCGACGAGCATCCGCGGCTCTTCAGCCGCTGGGACCGGCGCGACACCGTGAGGGATCAGGCCATGATGATCGGCGACTTCCTGGACAGCGTGAACGCCGGCCGGATCATCCGCGGAAAATAGCCATCCCGCAGGCCGGTCCGGGCGGGAAGATCCGCTTGGCGGCGGCGGTTCATCATGGCAAAGTCAGGCCCCAAGGAGCATTCACATGAAGAAGATCGCCACCATCGCCGCTGCCGCCATCGCGCTCGCGTTCGCCACCCCCGCCTTCGCGTGTCCGCACGGCGAGAAGGGTCAGGGCGAGAAGACCGCCGCCCCCAAGAAGGAAGAGAAGAAGGCTGCTCCCAAGACGGCGGCCCCGAAGAAGGAGGAGCCCAAGAAGGAGGCTCCCAAGACCGCCGATTCGGGCAAGGTCTCCCAGAAGTGATCTCGCAGGCCACGGGACGACCCGTGCGCCTGTGACGAGAACGCCGGGCCGCGCGCCCGGCGTTTCTTGTTTTCGGATCAGACGAGGATGTCGAGGAGCTGCACGCGGGTCAGGAAGCCCTCGAGCGCGGCGGCGTACTCGTCGATGAACAGGTCGAGCTCGAAGGTGACGCGGCGCCCGTCGGCGCGAACCACCTTGCCGCTCGCCGGGATCTCGGTGCCGGCGAGCTCGAGCACGCCCGCGTGCCACGCGCCGGGCTCGGCGACCGAGCCGTCGCCCGGCCACTCGATCGAGAGGTGCGTGCGCGAGAGCTCGATGACCTCGGCCGCGCCGCTGTCGAGGCGGAAGTGGGCCCTGAGCGCCTGCGGCGGCTCGACACGGTAGTTGACGCGCCGGTTGTGCGTGATGAGGCGCTCGACGGTGTCGTGGATCGGCGCCGACAGCGGGTTCTCCGGGCTCTCGAGGATGAGGTCGCGCATCTGCTTGAGCGCCTTCTGCGTCCGCACGATGTTCTGGCGCATGTCGCCGATGCGCCGCTGATCGCGGTGCACCTTGTCGGCGACGACCTCGAGCAGGTTGGCGAGGAAGCGGACGCCGAGCTCCTGGTGCTCGCCGAAGAACGCCTGCAGGCGGCGCGCGTCGAGGCACCACAGCTCCGCGTCGGCCGAGGCGACGGCGCGGCACGACCGCGGCAGCCCCGTGAGCCCGCCGAGCTCGCCGATGAGCGCCGGCGGCCGCAGGCGGTACGTGTCGTCCGCCGGGCGGACGAGCGTCACCTCGCCCGAGGACAGGAGGTAGAGGTCGGCGGCGGGCTCACCCAGCTCGAACAACGAGCCGTCCGGGCGGGCCTTGGCCGGGGCGAACAGCGCGGCCAGCTCGGCCAGCTCCTCGTCGGCGAAACCGCGGAACAGCGGGATGAGACGCAGGTGTTCCAGCCTCGGCGCCATCTGTTTCCTTTCGGGCCTGCTCGCGCGTGGCGCTCGGCCGCTTCGTCGCGGGTGCTACCCCGGTCCTCGCTTCGCTCGTGGCCCCGCTCCTCGCGGCCGGCCCTCAGGCGGCGACCATACCCCAGACGCAACCGAGTCGGCGCTCCGGTGTCGAGGTCTTCGTGCGGGGTCCCTGGTATCGTCGGCTCATGACCGCTGTCCGGCGCTCACCCGTTGCGGCGTGGACGCTCTACTCGGCGATCGGGGTCGTCGGGACGCTGGCGATCGTGACGATCGCGTGCGGCGGGAAGAAGCCCGCGCGCGACGACGCGGCGCCACCGCCGTCGCAGACCGCCGCCGCCGACGCGGCGCCGTCGGTCGCCGGTGACACCGACGCGCTGGCCCTGCCCCACTCCGTGCACGACGATCTCGGCGGCGCGTTCGCGCACATCCTGCGCGACCAGCCGCGGGTCCTCGGCGTCGGCGAGCTCCACCTGCGCACCGACAAGGCCGGGCCGACGGTGTCCGCGCTCGCGCGCTTCACCGGCGAGGCGATGCCGAAGCTCGGCACCCGCGTCTCGGACCTCGTGATCGAGACGTGGCTCGTCGATCCGGCGTGCAAGATCGGCGGCGCGGCGACCCAGCGGGTCGAGAGCGCGATGAAGCGCCCCGAGTCGACCAAGAGCGAGATCGGCGCCCTCGTCGGCGTGATCAAGCAGAACGGGATCAAGGCGCACGTCATGCGGCTCACCTGCGACGACCTGGCGGCGGTCGCGCCGCCCGCCGGCGTCGACGCCGAGAGGCTGCTCGACGTGGTGACGCGCGAGCTCGACCGGGTGACGCGCAGCGCGGTGCGCTACCGCGACGAGCACGCCGAGCCCCGGCCGCTGATCGTCGTGTTCGGCGGCGCGCTCCACAACGACCTCTACCCGTTCGAGTCGACGAAGCAGTGGAGCTACGCGCGGAGCGTCGACCAGGCGACGAACGGCCGCTTCGTCGAGGTCGACCTCTACCTCCCCGAGCTGATCGAGGGCCAGGCGCTCTACGAGGCCGAGGACTGGTACCCGCTCGTCGCCAAGGCGCCGCCCGGCAAGGTGCTCCTCGTCGAGCGCGCGCCGCACAGCTGGCTCGCGATCCTCCCGCGCTCGTGATCGTGCGAAGCTGCCGCCCGTCATGAGCAAGCTCATCGTGCTCGAAGGCCTCGACGGGGCCGGCACCACGACGCAGGCGCGCCGCCTCGCCGACGCGCTCGCCGCGCGCGGCCGGACCGCGCACGTCACGCGCGAGCCGTCGGATGGCCCGGTCGGACGCCTCATCCGCGAGATGCTCACCGGCGGCCACGCCATCCCCGGCGCGTCGATCTCGCAGGCGACGTTCGGGCTCCTCTTCGCCGCCGACCGCCTCGATCACGTGCAGCGCGAGGTCGAGCCCGCGCTCGCCGCCGGTCACGTCGTCATCTCCGATCGCTGGTACCACTCGTCGCTCGCGTACCAGGGCACGGGCGCCGAGCGCGACTGGATCCGCGTGCTCAACGGCCGCGCGCGCAAGCCCGACCTGACCGTGTTCCTCCGCGTGCGCGCCGCCGTCGCCGCCGAGCGCCGCGTCGCCGCGGGCCGCGCCCAGGAGCTGTTCGAGGACCTGCCGATGCAGGAGCAGGTCGCCGCCGGCTACGAGGCGGTGCTCGCCGAGCTCGCCGCCGCCGGCGAGGCGATCACGATCCTCGACGGCGAGCAGCCGCTCGACGCCGTCACCGAAGCAATCGTGGCCGCGGTATTGCCGCGGCTCTAGCAGTTGTTACGATGCGCGCGTGACGCAAACCGGCATCGTGGTCCAGAAGTACGGCGGCTCCTCGGTCGCCGACGTCGACAAGATCCGACTCGTGGCCGAGCGCATCGCGCGCACCAAGGCGGCGGGCAAGAAGGTCGTCGTCGTCGTCTCCGCGATGGGCAAGACGACGAACGCGCTCATCGAGAAGGCCAAGGCGGTGAGCCCGTCGCCGTCGCGGCGCGAGCTCGACATGCTGCTCACGTGCGGCGAGCGCGAGGCGATGGCGCTCCTCGCCATGGCGGTTGGCGAGCAGGGCCTCGAGTCGATCTCGTTCACCGGCTCGCAGGCCGGCATCATGACCAACGACCGCCACTCGGGCGCGCGCATCGTCGAGGTGCGCCCGTTCCGCATCGAGGACGAGCTCGAGCGCGGCAAGGTCGTCATCGTCGCCGGCTTCCAGGGCGTGTCGTACAAGCGCGAGGTCACGACGCTCGGCCGCGGCGGCTCCGACACGACCGCGGTCGCGCTCGCGGCGGCCTTGCGCGCCGACTACTGCGAGATCTGCTCCGACGTCGACGGCGTCTACACCGCCGACCCGCGCGTCGTGAGCGCGGCCGAGCTGCTCCACGCGATCTCGCACGACGAGATGCTCGAGCTGGCGGCGCAGGGCGCCAAGGTCCTGCACGACGCGTCGGTCGAGTTCGCGCGCAAGAGCGGCATCGCGGTGTACGCGCGCGCCACGGCCAAGGACGGCGGCGGCACGCGCATCGACTGGAGCCCGGAGCGCGAGCGCCAGGTCGCGGCGGTCACCGGCCAGGGCAACCTGGTGCGCGTGAAGACGTCGGGCGGCGCCAGCGTCGAGAACTGCCTCCAGATCCTCGAGGCCGCGTCGATCCCGCTCACCCACCTCGATCTCGAGGGCAAGGAGCTGCGCACGTGGTTCACGATCGCCGACGTGCCCGACTGGGCGGCGGTCAAGCACAAGCTCGAGACCGTGCTCGCCGACTCGCTCGAGATCGGCGAGGAGGGCGCGGTGACGATGGTCGGCCACGGCATCGGCGGCAACCCCGGCATCATCGTGCGCGCGCGCCAGACCGCGATCGGCGCCGGCGTGCCGCTGAACGCGGTGAGCGTCTCGCCGTTGCGCATCACCCTGTGGTGCGATCGCCAGCACGTCGACGACCTCACGCGCGCGCTGCACAAGACGTTCATCGAGTCCGTGTGAGCGGCGCGGGCGTGGTCCGGCTGTTCCCGGCGTGGGGCCGGCGACAGCGCGGGCGC
>JAIOII010000877.1 GCA_019912685.1 Kofleriaceae bacterium | reverse complement strand
GGATCCACGAGCAGCGGGGCAGCTTCCATCACCTCGGCAACCGCTGCCAGCGCGTCCGGATTCCCACATGCCGGAGATCCAGCCGGCACCGTGCAACCCCGCGTCATCCGATCGGTTCGTCAGCGCCGGTATGAACTCTGGAGCTCTCAGGCGATTGGTCCGAGTGGCTTACCGATCTTCGAGACTACGTGCGCGCCGTGGCTGCGAAGACCGGGACGATGCCGAAGAAGGCAGTGATTACGAATGGCGATTGGATAATCATCTTCTCGGATCCCCAGGATTCATTCGCGGTAGATGGGGACATCGCGATCGGCAAGATTCTGGTGTTCGAGGATGAGGCGGCGATCGACCGCGAATACCCGACTCTCTTTGAGCAACTCGAGTATTCGCGGCTGAGTAATGTACGGGAGCCGATCTCCGCGTGCGAGGTAGGATATTGCGTACGCCCCGGGAATGTCGCGAAGGTGATGCGCGGCATCCAGCTCCTGTATGTCGAGAATCCGGGCATCTACGATCCACCGTCACCCTTCATAAAGGTAGTGCCCCTGCTGTTCCTCGGTTCTTCGACTGGTGAATGGTTGTGCGTGAAGGGGCCTGATGACATCGAGATGCCGTCTCGCACCGAGCACATCCCAGGCCACATCCTCGAAGTCGAGCAGGTTAGCGCCAAGCTGATAGCAGACTGCGAAGCAGTGCTGGGCGAGCTGCCGTCGCCCATTACATTGGCCGATCATTTCGCTGCCGGGCTCGACGTCTTGCCGGGCGTTCGCGAGGTTCGGCGAAACATGTACCTGGTTCTTACCGGTGAGCAGCCGCACTACTTCCGCGAGCAACCGAGCGTTTCGAATTGTCGCTTTCATGACTGGAAGCAGGCTCAAGGCGACGGTGTCGCTAGCTCACCTGCTGTGTGGGGGCGGTCCGTCGACCCGCGAACTTTTTTTTACTCGGGTGAATCGCAACACTGCGCGCACGCCAACGTGACCGACCTGAAGCGCTCCGCAATCAGTGCGGAGAATCGCAGCGAGTGCGGTCCCCGGAGCGGTCGAAACGGTGAGGCCTTCTGCGAGATTTGGAGCTTCGATACGCGCCTCTGCTGTCGAACTTGCGCATTCGAGACGGCTTGCACCAGCTCGAGGATCTTCGCCCTGCCGTGCGCGCCAAGTCTGACCACGGTGGGGCAACCGAGTGGGGCGATGCACGGTCCCGCCGCGGAACCGGCCTCCGAGCTCGTTCCGCTACGATCACGGACCGATCTTCCGCGGCAGGGCTAGTCGTGAATCGTGGAGGTAGCCGTGGGTGCTCAGCCATTCCGCCCAGGCGACCGCGGTCCCGAAAGGGGCGGGAGTGGACGCTGAGCCGCAAGGTCGCTGGAAGTTCGCGGACCTAACGGCGTGTCGTTCGTACGGCGCCCTGCCTCTGTCAGACGACGGTGCTAGCTTCCTCGACGGTGGCTTCTCCCTTCACTACGAGGGCCCAGCTTGGTGCGCTCGGATTCGGGGCGGGGTCGATTCGTCGCTTCGAGAACAAGCGCACGGGAGCGATTTCGGGCCGTAGCGGGTTCCGATTTGAGGATTTCTTTGCAACGGCACTGCTTATTCAGGAGTTGGCTGCGGATCTGTCCACGGGTACCGGTCGCTTTGGGATCGGCTCCGGAGGTTCATTCGTTGACGACGTGGTGACGCGCCGCACGGCGGAGGACAGTTACCACCAGTTGAAAACAAGCCCTCGCGTGTCGTGGTCCGCCGACATGCGGCGAGACTTCCGCGCGCAGCAGAAATGGTGCACGCTCGTTGGTCGGCCACACCGACTCATACTCGTCGTTCCGGATCGGAGAACACAGGCGAGGCTTCTCGCAGCAAGACCAGCCGGACTGCGCAACGTCGAGATCGCGCAGTTCGAGCAATGTTCATCCATCGCGCGATTGATAGCGCACACATCCGTAGCGAAGGATCTCAACTCCATCTGCGCGCGAACCAGCCCCAACAGCGTCGATCGAGCAACTATCGCGAGTGCTGTGCACATGTGGTGGCTAGACAATGTGAAGCCGTCACAGCTCACGCCTCTCTCAAAGCTTTGGAGATCCATCCGCGCTACCGAATCGTTGTTTGTCAGAACTGGCGCCTCTCCGAACGCAGCACATTGGAAGAAGACCCAGCGAATCCTCGCGCGAGTTCCACATCTGACCGTTTGGCTCGATGGGGGCTTCATGCAGTACCGGTACGGCAGGACGGACGACGGAATGATTGGCCGCTGCGACAAGGCCCCGGTTCAACGGTTCATGCGCCGCGTGATCCGCACCCGTCCGTCCACCTTTGACGAGTTCTTGGAGGTTGTTCCATGACGCGACAATACTCAAAGTACGCAAACGCTTCGGTGCGGGACAACCTCGACCGCTTGGTGAGCAGCGGTTCGAATGTCGTGGCTTACCGCGACGCCATGACGACGCTAGGCACTTCTCTTGGCAATGTCGTTGCCAAGAACGTTCCATCGGCGAGCAAAGTGCTTGTCGCGTTCACGGTTGAGGATGCCGACTACCTCGCGTCGGGTGTCCTCCGTGCGCTGGCGCAGAAGAGGGCTCCTGGAAATCTCTCGGTCGCTTGCTTCTGGAACGAGCGCATACGCCTAGGGCAAGGCGGTGAAGTCGAAGAGGCCCCTATCGTTCACCAGTATGTGGAACCACATCCTGAGCGTGTTTCCGCGCTCGTAATGGTGAAGTCGATCATCTCCACGTCATGCGTGGTTCGCACCAACCTGCTCCGGCTGCTCGACGAAACCAAGCCGAAGCATATCTTTGTCGTGGCTCCGGTTCTCTACAAGGATGCACGTGCATCGCTTGAGAAGGAGTTTCCGGATTCTGTCGCCGCTAAGTTCAGGTATGTCTATTTCGCTGTTGATTCGAAGCGGACGAAGGATGGTCTTGTCGTTCCAGGCATTGGCGGCAGTGTCTATGAGCTCTTGGGGCTTGGAACATCCACGACTAAGAATCGTGTGCGGCCGGCACTCGTCGCCGAACGAAGGCACCAAATCGCGGCGGGATGATTGGTCGACTCCTTTGCGTTTCGCTGCTCCTGAAGGAGAGTGAAGGCGTTGTGCGGGCAGCGCTGAGTTGTCGCCGGGCGGAGTGGCTCAATGAGCTTCTCGGCGATGTTTCGCCGGGCCAGCTGCACTGCGCCGTGGTCACCAGCTGAGCGTGAACGCCGGGCGACAAGCCCGCTGTGGTGCGAACCATCGCTAGGCGCGACGCGGGCCGGGAGTCGCATCCTTTTCGTCCGCGGCTGCCGAAGCTGCTCCTGCAAGCGCACCTAGCGCTGCACCTACCATTGCTGCTTCCTTCGACCCACCGAGCAAGAGGCCAATGAGAGCGCCGAGCGCAGCACCGCCTACCAACTGCGGGACGTCGTTGGTCACGTGCCCCGCGGCGTCGCAGTTAGGATTCACGGTGTCGAGATGGGCCGTGTAGTACGTTGCGAACTCACGAATGTGCAGTCCGTTGCAGTTCGGTTGCACGTATCGCCAGTCCATCAACTGGCCAACCGCGAGGCCCACGCTCGTACGCATTCCGCCGTCACGCGGGTGTTGGACGCGCCACTTCTCGATACGAAGGATGGTCCCTCGCGGTTGCGACGAAAGCTGATGAGAAACTTGTTTCCACGTCGACATGCCCTGCGGATTCATCGTGCGTCTCCATCGAGGTCGGTCATGAGTTGGAAAAAGGTGGCGCCTTGACGTCGCGGTAGGCCGGTGGGACCACGAGCACGAAGGCGTTGCTTCAGTCGACATAGACGTTGATCAAGCGCCGCACGCGAATGCGGCGCGAGCAAAGCGGGATGCTGGCGCTGGAGTTCCTCAACTGAAAGCTGCTGTTCGCCGAGGCATGGTGCCAGCTGATTCCGCACCAGAACTGCGTCGACTGGATCGAGCTGACGGAGGCTTCGTTCCACGGCCGCGACCTCGGCGAACCGTTCAACGATCTCCTTTTGCATGCCCTGGATCACGTGACGCAGTTCCTCAGCGTATCGGCTCAGCTTCACCATCGCGTTTGCCACCAACACGTTCAGCGAGCGAATGTCGGATGGAAGCGATGTTGCCTGTTGAATCATCCAGTCCACTTCCTCGGCGGCGATGCGGTCGATTTCAGCGTCCTCGCCCCCGATCGCCTCGAAGTCGCCATTTGTGCGCCAGGCCGCGATCTTCATCGTCGCGCGCGTGGATTCGAAGAGGATGAACTTCGCTGCTGCGCCATCAGGGCCAGCTCTCGTTGCAGCGGCGAACGCGAGCCGGTTGCGCAGCTCCTCCGCTACCGGTGGCATGGGCATGCGATGGACGCGAAGGACCCACTGCCGAAGCTCCTCGGGAACCGTCATTGCAAGGATGTCCCCGATGAACGCATGGGCTCGGCACAGGTGCGGATAGTCGCCTTCCCTGGATGTCGCCTCGTTGAGAGGTACCCCAGCAAGCTCGGCCGAGTGCACCTCCACAGCGATCATGAGCAGGCGCGACTCGCCATGCCGCAAGGCACCGACGAGTTCTTCGTCCGTCATCAGCTCGGTCACCCCGAGCTCTCGGTAGAAGCGAAGGATCGTCGGCGTGAGTGACAGCGCGTTCATGCCCTCAAATCAATCACGACCGACGGCGCAATCTGACATCAAAATGTCCTCGCCAGCTGCGAGTCCGCGCGCGATTAAGCCTAACCCGGCAAGACCTCACGGCGGAGGAGCAGATCCCGGGGCCGTCCTGCGACAGCCAGCCGGTGGTAACTACCTGCGGGCGTCAGGAACGAGGGCGCGGCCAGGGGCAAGTCCGCTACGTCCGTGGCTTGGTACCTGGCGGTCGCTTGCTTCTTCCATCGGCGACGTCCTTGAGCCTGGCAGAGACCTCTCGGATCTCCTCCGCGACCGAGAGGAACTTCCGCTTGAGGTCGTCATCGGCCGGCATGCAGATGATTGGTTCTGCGAATCTCACATCGTAGATGTAGAGGTCGCGCGAACTGGCGACCGGGCGTGAACGCTTGCGTGCGGCATGCATGAGATGCGACATCGCCTTCCGCTCGAGCCTTTTCGTCTTCGGGAGACGCTTCTTCGCGAAGAAGAGCTTCACGAATTGATCCGTCCCATTCCTCCGGATGCAGACGTCGGGCACGAATCGAACGACTACTCCGTCGAGGTCAAATTGGAAGCACTCGGGCTCGATTCGCTGCACGCCCACCATGTCGAAGTGGTTCACGAAGTACTCGATCATTCCCGCGTTGTTCACGAGACCCCGTTGCTTGGCGACGGAGCGCTCTCCCTCGACCTGCTTCCGTAGCTCGGCGGCGCGACGAAGCGCGGCGCTCCGGCTGATGACGCCGTGCGCGTACTGTCGGATGCACGCTCGTGCCCGCGCGTAGGGCGGCGCGAAATCGTCGTCGCTCTCTTCACCCAGCTCATCGCGCATGATGTCTTGGATCTGTCGCGAACGAGCCGCGGGCGTGCACACGACAAGACGAGCAAACACCGAGACCGGAACTTCAGTGGGCATGGTTTGAACTCCACCCCACACGCTAGGGTCTGCCTCTGATCGCGTTCGGCGAGGTGCCGGAGTAAGACAGCGCTGAGGAGCTCTGGACTACCGCAAGATCCCGTGTGGTCTCGGCCGCGTGGATGGGACGGCGCGCGGTTCGTTGTCGCACTCTAGAGGTCTGGGGTTCGATCCCCCACAGCTCCACGAAATTCGCCAACCGGTTCGGTCACTTCCGGGCCGCGGCTTGGTGTTCCGTCGACGCGATCGGCGGTCTTTTCCCCGCGTTTTTCCCCAGGGGAACTCTCTCCCTCCGCGTCCGGCGGCCGAGCGTCGCGACGACGCGGCGCTGCCGGGCGTGCGCCACGGTGCTTGCGTCCGCGTACGACACGAGGGTCGCGCGAACCGAGGCGTGGCCGAGCGCGGACGCCACCGCGGGTGGCGTGATGCCCGCGTCGATCGCCAGCGTCGCGTGCAAGCCGCGCAGCGAGTGGGTGCAGATCAGCGGCGTGCCGGCCCGGTCGCAGATGCGATGGACCCACTGGTAGAGCCATTCGCGCCGATGAGGGAATAGCCGCTCGAGTGGACGGCGGTCCGCCGCCAAACGAAGCAGGAATGGGCGAAGGACAGGCGGAATCTCGAGGACACGTCGACCGGACCTCGTCTTGCTCGCCGGGATCCAAAGCAGGCGACCATGGTCGTCGACGTCGCGCGCCACGCAATGAAGGATCTCGCTCGTCCTCATGCCCATGAGCAACGCCATCATCGAAGCAACGGCGCCCGTGAAGCCCTCGTTCGCGAGCTGCTTCGCGACCCGCATCCACGAGCGCGCCTCGTCGATCCGTAGCTGCGGCTTGCCATGCTGGCGCTTGCCGACGGCGAGAATGCGATCCGCCGGGTTCAGGGCGAGGTACCGGTAGCGGATGCACCAGAAGAGGAACGTCTTCACCTCGCTGAGCGAGTTCCGGTGTGTATCAACGGCGGTGGTGGCGACCAGCCGGTCGTAGAGGCGCTGGCAGGTCTCGCGATCGAGTCGTCGCAGCGGCTGCCATAGCAGGTCCGCGAAGAAGGACATGAGCCGGTACTTCGTCGTCACGATCGATGCGGCCTTGTTGCCCTTGTACGCCTTGAACGCGAGGTAGCGGTCGAGCGCGGTTCCGATCCGGACGCCGGGGTCCGCCTCTTGGTCCGCATCGAGCGCCTGGACGAGCTCGTGCGCTTCCTCGTAGCTCTCGCAGACCTGTGCCGATCGCTTCCCGTCGGCGTCGATGACGACGACACGCCAGCCTCGGCGATGGGTGTACGGGCCGTAGATCCTCTTCCCCATGGCGCGCCTCCTCCGTTCGTTAGGCGAAGCGTGCGAACACCGCGTCGGGTTGACCACCGAGGCGTTGCGGCGCAGCGCCGATTCAGTAATGCTCTGATGATCGGCAGATGGGGTGGTTCTCGCGAATAAAGAGCGCTGTGAGGCAGGTCGTCCGCGTGGTGTCGGAGGCCGTGGGAAGAGTGCTCGGGCTTGGCGATCTCTTGTTCGGGTTCCTGACGTTTCCGCGGAAGAGACTTCGCTTGCACGTCGCGATCCTCTCCGATGCCAACGGTCCGCTCGTGACCGAGCCGGACCTGATCCCATCGATCGACTACATCAAGCGAGTGTTCAAGGATCGGTTCAACGTCGACGTCTTGCCCTACACGAAGTCGTACGTCTACACGCTGCCGGACACCGCACCAGCCGCGGCTCTGGATGTCAACGAAGGTGTCGATGCGTGGTTGGCGGACTTCGGCGAGGCCGGCGACTACTTCGCGAAGCACCTCGCAGGTTGGAACGCTGCTCCGGTCAGCTTCACGTTTCCCGTGACGGTCTACGTCATCCGGGATGTGATCGGCAAGAAGGGCAACTCTCCTGGCGGACCGTTGGTCGACTACGTCCTGCTCGATGTTGATGGTGTGCGTCTCTCGACGAGTACGTTGGCTCACGAAGTTGCCCACGCGTGCGGGCTTTGGCACTCCGGCACGCAGTCGAACCTGATGTACAAGCGCGACAATCGCGGAGATGGTGCTAAGGGCTGGCAGAAGAACCTTCTCCGTAGCTCGCGGCACGTCCTGTATTGGTGACACGTGAGGCAAGTAGCGCTCGCCCTTGCTCTGGCCATGCTCACGGCGGTGGGCCCGAGCGTGTCGCCTGCGGCGGCGCAACCGGGCGCGGCGGTGCCGCCAGCGGTCGCGGACTTTTCTCCGCGAGAGCGGAAGCTACTGGCGCGGGGCGAGATCTCCGGCGATCGACACGTGATCGGCGTGGTGGTTTCGGTGATCCCTGGCCTCGGTCTCGGGCACGTCGTCCAGCAGCGATGGAAGGAGCGTGGCTGGATCTTCACGCTCGGCGAGTTCGCGGCGTTTGGTTTCATCGCAGCCGCCGCGTCGGAATCGGACCTCGACCCGAACGTCGTCGGAGCGCTGGCGATCGTCGGCTGGGGCGGGTTTCTCGGCCTTCGCGTGTGGGAGGTCGCGGACGCGGTCTCCGGTCCAACGCGTCACAACCGAAAGGTGCGTGCGTTGAGGGCGCGAGCCGGCTCGCGGAGTGGCGCGCACGTCGATCTATTCGTCTTGCCGGTTCGTCTCGGCACTCACGCCGGAACCGTTGCCGGCGTGACCGTGCGCTTCTAGCACCGGGATCTCCTCGCGTCCTACGTTTCGTTGAGATGTTCTCTCACGGTGGTACGGTACGCATCGAGGCGAGCCTGGCGTGACGATCAAGCGCAAGCTGCAGCCGCGGAAGAAGTCCGCCGCACCGACGCGTAGGTCGTCGCGCAGCCCAGCGACCGTGACCAAGCCGTCCGAGTTCGGCGATCTCGACGTCCCGGCGCTCGTACACGATCTCGGAACGCTGATCGACGACGCTAGAAAAGGTGTCGCCGTCACGGCGAACGCGGCGCTCACCACACTCTACTGGCAGATCGGGCGACGCATCCACGGCGAGATCCTTCACGCACGACGTGCGGAATACGGTGGCCACATTGTCTCCGCGGTGGGGAGACAATTGCAGGCTCGCTACGGGAAGGGGTTCGGCGAGAAGTCCATTCGGCACATGATCCGGTTCGCCGAAGCGTTTCCCGATCCCGAGATTGTCTCCGCACTGCGGAGACAGTTGACCTGGACCCACTTCAAACAGCTCATCTACATCGACGACGAGCTGAAGCGGGCGTTCTATGTCGAGATGAGCCGCGTCGAGGGATGGTCGACGCGCGAGTTGAACGAGCGGATCGCCGGCATGCTCTTCGAGAGGACCGCCCTGTCCAAGAAGCCCGAGGCGATCATCCGCAAGGAGCTATCGGCGCTGCGCGAGAAGGGTGAGGTCAGTCCGGCGCTCGTGTTCCGCGATCCGTACATGCTCGACTTCCTCGAGTTGGCCGACACGTACAGCGAGAGGGATCTCGAGTCCGCCATCCTTCGCGAGATCGAGCGCTTCGTACTCGAGCTGGGAACCGGGTTCGCGTTCGTCGAGAGGCAGAAGCGGATCACGCTCGACGGCGACGACTACTACCTCGACCTCCTGTTCTTCCATCGACGGATGCATCGCCTCGTGGCGATCGATCTGAAGCTCGGCGACTTCAAACCGGCGGACTCCGGCCAGATGGAGCTGTACCTCCGCTGGCTCGACCGGCACGAGCGCCAGCCGTCCGAGCAGTCGCCGCTCGGCATCATCCTGTGTGCCGGCAAGAAGCGCGAGACCGTGGAGTACCTGAACCTCGATGCGCGCGGGATCCACGTCGCGGAATACCTGACCGAGTTGCCGCCTCGCGAGGTGCTCGAAGCCCGTCTGCATCGCGCGATCGAAGCAGCCCGCAATCGTCTCGCGCTTGGTTCCGAGCTGAGTGCTCTCGATCTGTCGCCACCAGCGACGACAAAGCAGTCCACCGCCCTTCCCAAGGGGCGCAGCGCAAAGCACCGACGCCGCACCAGGCGATGAAACTGGACAAGGACTCGACCTTCAGCGCGGAACGCGCCAGAGTTGCAGCGACGATTCGCCGGGGCGGTGAACCCCGACGGCGAGGCCGAGATCCGTCATCTCGATCGCGGCCACCATGCCGCGCCCGGCCGCACCGATGGGCGACCACTGCAGACCATCGTGGAACCACAGCTCGTTACCCAGCGCGTAGTGCGCGAGGACGACGCCACGGTCGCACCCGGCGATGGCGTTCGCGTTCTCGACGACGAGCGGACGCCACGTGGCCCCGTCCCAGGCGGCGAGCTCGCCGGACCATGATGACATCGCGACCAGGCCGAGCGCCGGAGAGACGGCGAGGTCGGTGATGCCGCCGCGCGGACCACCATCGACGAGCTCCCACGCGCCGCCGGTGTGGCGGATCCACAGCCGTCCGCTCGAGTCCGGCTCCTGGTATCCGAGCAGCGACCCCGCGATCAGCTCGCCGTCGAGCACGGCGAAGTCCGACACCCGACCCTCGACATGCCCAAGCGACGAGACCTCTCCGTCGGAGGTGAGGCGCAGGATCTCGGTGAGCGCATCGCCCTCTCCGTGATCGGCGAAGTACACGGCGCCATCCCCGTCGACGAAGAGCGGAGACACGAGCGTTCGCTCCGCGACGGTCGTCCACTCACTCCCGTTCCAGCGGATGACGTGCTCGCCGGAGAGCACATAGCCTCCATCGCCCGTGGGAACCGCGGCGTCGGTGCCGGACCAGGCGGAGGGCGCTGGCGGCGCCGACCACGTCCCGGAGAACGTGGCCACCGGGCCGCGGGCCGTGCCGGCGAAGATGCCGCCGGCCATCACCACGCCGCCGTTGGTCGCCGCCAGGCTCGCCACCCCCGCCTGCGGGCCGACCGCGGTCTGTTCTCCCGTCCAGGCCGTGACGGCGCCGGTGGGTTCGAGCGTCGCGACGTTCACCGCGAGCGTGTCGGCGATCCCGGCGAACGCGCCCGCGACGTGGATTCGGCCGCCCTCGCGAAGCAGTCCTGCGACACCGAAGCGATCGCGGAGAGAGCCGAGCGGCACGAGCCCGCGGGATGCCACCGTCGACCAGCCCGACCCGGGCGACCACCGCGCGATCCCGTACGCGGGGAGGCGATCGCGGCCCACGGAGATGAAGTTGCCGCCGACGAGTACGCCGTCCCCCTCGGGCACGATGGCGAGCACGGCGCCGTTCGGGAAGAAGCCGTCGCCGTCCTGCACGCCGCCGTCGACGATCCGCCACGTCCGGTCGGCGTCGAGTCGCGCCAGGCCTCGCGGCGGATAGTATGGATCGACGGGATCCCCATCAGCGACGAGCGAGCCGCCCGCCCACCAGGTCCCGTCGGGGCCGTGGGCCAAGACCGACGGGATCCCGGGCATGGGCCCGCCGAGCGTCGTCCACTCGCCGTCGCGCCGGCACGCGGCGAGGTCTCCCTCGGGCACCCCGTGCGCGGCGGATCCGAACCGACCGGCGGCGCAGAAGCCCGCCGGCTCGCGCACCACCGTGAGAACCCATGCGTATCGATCGAGTCCGCCGCTCGCCCAGGCCTGGCCGTCCCAGATCGCGAGGCCCGGCGCGTCGACGCCGCTCAGTCGCTGGAACCGTCCGAACACCGCGATCCCCGCGTCGACGACGGTCACGCCGCTCGGCACGCCGTCGAGGTCGTCGGCGACCACGGTCCAGCCGGCGCCGTCCCACGTCGCGACGTAACCGTCGTTGTTGGCGTACGGCGATGATGCGCCGACCGCCCACACGGTCCCGGCGTCATCGACAGCGAGGCCGATGACGAACCCCGGCAGCCCATCGCCCATTGCGGTCCATGCATCGCCGTTCCATCGCGCGACGTTTCGTAGCTCGACGCCGGGCGCGCGTTCGAACGTGCCCCCCACGACGATGCCTTGCTGGGTTGCCACCAGCGCGTTCGCCGATGCGTACGGTCCTGAGAGCCCGGCGAACGCGAGCCGCTCGTCCCAATGACCCGCCGCGAGATCGCCACAGGCGATCACCTCGGGCGCACGGATCGGCGACTCGCCGCCGCACGCCATCACGCCGGAGAGAACCATGGCGACGCAGGGGCGCACGCGGCCTGCATGAGCAACGTCCGTGCCGCGCCACGTCCGCGACATCGCTCGGCGACGTCACCTGGATCGTGCATGGACCGTTGTCGATAGCCAACCGCGTTGCGCTTGGAGCGAGCCGCTCCAGGCGATGTCGCAAGGGACACCCGATGAGCGAGGAAATCGAGGGCAAGTGATCGAGGGAAGTCGGCCGCGTTCATGTTGCGTTCCGCGGGGAATGGAATCGCCGACTCAAGCCGCCAAGATCACTTGCCTTCGGTCCAATCGCACTCTAGAGGTCTGGGGTTCGATCCCCCACAGCTCCACGAAGGCCACGCGTACACGCGCGTGGCCTTTCGCTTTTCGGAGCCGCGGTGCCAGCGACACCCCGCGTGAAGAGCGCTCGGACGTTTCCGCGGAAACTCTGAATGGGGCGCCCCGATACGAGCGGCCATGAAGACATCTCCACGCCTTCTCGGATTCCTCGCCGCCTGCCTCATGGCCGCCGCCTGCACCTGGGTTGATGACGATCCTATGAGAGGCGACGCGGCGGCACCGCTCGTCTTGACCGGCGTCTACACCTGCTCGAACGAAACGATCGACGTACCCGGCGGATCAGTCGCAGGGCGCGGAGCTCTGGCCTCGTTGCGCGATGATCATGATGTCGGCGGTCTGGTTCTTACGACCCTCGCGCGGCGTCGTGGGCAACTCCCGGAAGCGCATCGGCCACTGCGGCGCTTGCGCGCAGAGCTGCCGATGAACGGCCCAGCCGCGAAGTACCGAGAGCAGGCGGTTGGCATCGCGCTTCGCCGCCGGAGCGGCGTCATCCAGCCGGCATGCCACCGTTCGCTCGGGAGACTTCTCTCGCTTCGAGGAGAGCACGAGCTCGTTGCCGGACGTCTTCCAGCACAGGCCGCCGCGGCGGGTCTCCGCCCTTGCGTTCTCGTCGCAGCGCGGCACCCGGTAGCGCTCCGCCCAGGCGGGAACCGACGTGAGGCTCGACGCCAGCTTCGTACACGCGAGCGGGGTCTTGGACGTGTATCCGCTGATGTAGACCTCGGGCGTGAAGACGGTGCCGAGGACATCCTGCGCATCCGGCAACAGGTCACCGACGACACCGATCGCATCGAAGTAGGCCTTGCCCTTTGCCGCGTCGCTCTCCCCGGACGGATACCAGGTAGCGTCCTCGAGCGGCTTCCTGGCGGTGATCGCGAGTGAGATGATGCTCTCGGTGGGCGCGGTCGCGCCCTTGACGCCGATCCCGTCGCAACGCGCGGTGATGCCTTTCATGCGCTTCAGGTTGTCGCTCGCCTGGATGAGCAGGCAGAGCGCGCCCAGGTACCGCGTCGCGACGCGCGCCTGCTCCTGCGACTTGAGCTGCTCGAGCAGCTCCTTCTGCGTCTCGCTGTTCGCTTGCGCGACCTGCGTCGCGCGCTCCATGGCCTGAACCGCGCGGTCGACCGCCTGGTTCACTTCGCTCGCGTCGATGTGTCCCATGACCCGTACGCCGAGCCCGGACGGACCGTTGGGGACGAGGACGACCAGTAGACCCGCGTCACCGTTCGGTGCCGTTGGACCGTCGTCACGCGGGGGTTCGATCGGCGGCGGTCCCTCGGGTGCAGATTCGCCGGGTCCAGGTTCGCCGGGCGGCGCGGGCGCGGGTGGATCGGGCTTCCTGGTCGGGCCGGGCGCGTCCGTGTGAGGGAGCAGCGCCGTGGCGTATGCGATCCGTCTCGCCGAGCGATCCTCGGCGACGGGCTGCGACTCGAGCCCGTGGGCCTCGTGGAACTCGAGCAGGGCCAGCCAGTCGGCGAGGAGGTCCGCGTGCTGCGCCGTGAACCTCTTCGACGTCGCGGCCGTCGGGAACGACCATCCGCCCGAGGTCCCGAGGCTCGCCAGCTGGATGCGTCCATTCAGATCGAGCGCCGCCGTCTGCGACGCGAACGCGCGCGTCGTTCCCCATGCGCGGATGATGCCGCGATAGAACGGGGCCATCCCGAGGACGCTGAAGGAGTCGTCGTTCCCCGGCTCCTGGAGCGCGTAACAGGCCTCGGCGACGACGCTCTCGATCCCGAGGTCCATGTCGGAAAGCATCTGCGCCGTCTCGAAACCGGTGGTCTCGACCAGACGATCGATCATGGACCCGGCGGTCGCCGACGCGATCATGCCGAGCCCGTATCCGTGCTGCCCCAGCGACTCCAGCCTTCGATCGAGCCGGGTGAGGATCCCGCGAATCGAGCGGAACGCGATGCGCGCGACCCCACCTGCTTCGCGGCTGACCATCCCCCGGCCGAGCTGGCGGAGCATCGCCTTGCCGTCGCCGTCGGCGATCGCCTTGGCGGCGTCGATGATCTGCTTCCCTTCGGAGAGCCATTGTGACGTGGCGCGAAAGCGGCCGACGAGCCGCTTCTGGTACGCGAGGGCGATCGTCGCGTTCTCGGCGACGTCGCGCTCCTGCGCGCGCGTCCGGATCTCCAGCCGGATCGTCAGGTTCGCCGCGAGCTCGTTGAAGGTCTTCAGCTCCGCGGTGATCTTCGGGACTCCCGCGGCGATGACGTCGATCTGCGCCCTGGCGCTCGCGAGCCTTGCTGCGATGCCGTCGAGCTGTGCCTGCCGGCGTTGCAAGAAGTTCCCGTGTCCCGCGGGAACGCCCTCGAGTACGCCGCCGAGGGCGTGCGCGTTCTGGCGGATGGCGCGCAGCTCGCGCAGCGAGCGTTGCACCGACGCTTCGAGGTCGTCTGCCACCTTCGAGAGGTCGACGTCGCCGACCAGCTTGACCTGCGTGACGAGCGTCCTGCACTCCACCTCGAGCGACTCGACGAGATCGAGCGTCGCGTTCGGTACCAGCTCCTCGACGGCATCCGGGATGGCGGCCGCCGTATCGATCCCGCTCACGAGGATCTTCAGCCGATCGGCGAACGCACGCGTCGGGTCGACGAGTCCCCCGTAGAAGAGGCGTTCGCCGCTGTCGTTGAATGGAGCTGGCGTGCTTTCACGTCCCGACTCTACGCCGGCGCTGGGCGATCGCGATGCGGACGCACGTCGTTCCCACCCACGTCGCCGACGTCGGCGCAGGACGCCCCCGCTCCTTCTACCGCGGATCACGTGCCCCGTGACCGATCGACGGCGTCTCGGTCGATTGCCGAGACCGACGCGACGAAGACGAGCAAGAAGGGCTCGCGTTGATCAGGGTTGATGCCTGCGTGGCGAAGCGCTCGACGAACGCCCGTTGGACAGCATTCATTCGCGCGCCTGGGCGGGCCGCGAGCACCGCGTCGATTGCGGCCCGAGCGCTGTAGCCGCGATGGATGAGGACGCAGGCCGCGAACAAAGCTGTGCGTCCATGGCCCTGTGCACAGTGAATGAAGATGCGTTGGGCTGACGAGACCGAGTTGATGGCTCGAACAACCGATGGCGCATCGGCAACTCCAGCGTCGAGGATCGGCACGCACAGATAGGAGGCCGCCGCCGCGGTCTTCGGCAGCTCGGCCGTCAGATCCCGTTCGCGCTCTCGACGCCGAGCGGGCGCAAAGCGGCCCCGTCCCACGCGGCGAGCTCGCCGGATCATGATGACATCGCGACCAGGCCGAGCGCCGGAGAGACGGCGAGGTCGGTGATGCCGCCGCGCGGACCACCATCGACGAGCTGATCGACGGCGCGCAAGGAGCGGTCGACTAACCGATCGCCATGGGAAGCCCTGGAGATCGCTCGGAAAACTGGCGTGCGTCACTTTCCAGGAAACCGTCGCGACCCGCCATCGATAAGTCCCCGCAGAAGAACGGTGCAGGGCTGACCGATGAGCATCGACCGAGAGTCTCCACATGGATCGCCTGACGTCGGGCAGTCGTCATCCGGCGAACGCGTCGGGTCCGCGGGCAAGACGACTCGTAGCAGCCGCCTCGAGCCGAGCGGCGAGGCCGTGGCGCCAAACGGCGTGGCTGCGACGCCGGGCTACTCGTTCTATCCGCCCTTCGAGGCGTCGTCTGGTGCGGCACCTCCGAGCGATGGCCGTGACGATCCATTCGGCCTTCACCTCGGAGCGTCGGCGAGGCCGTCGCACGCATCGACCGACGGCGAGCACCTGCCTGTGCAGATGCGTTCGTCGCTCGAGTCTGCCGCCGGTGGTGCGCTCGATGACGTCAGAGTCCACCACGGACCCGCCGCGACGGCCGCGGCAAGCGCGGAAGGATCCCACGCATTCACGTACGGCAACAACATCGTGCTCGGCGATGGGCTGAACCTGGGGACCCCTGACGTTGGTCCGTTACTGGCGCACGAAGCGGCGCACGTGGTCCAACAGCGCGGCGCTTCACCGACGCTCCAGCGGAAGCGTCGCGGCGGCAATGACGCCGGTGCGGCGGAGGACGCCGCAGATCGCTCCGCAGATCGGTATCGCGACCAGGCTGAACGCAGCGGACAGAACGTCGACGCAAGAAACTACTTCCGGGCGTACCTCGCGACGCACATCGCGCCTGCCATCAGCGAGGCGTGGCGCTCGAGGCGGTTCTCGCTGAAGCATCCGCGCTTGCACTGGACCGAGCACGGGCGTGAGGTGTTCGCGTACGAAGTCGCCGCGATGATCGAGGAGATCTTTGGCGACAAGGCCGATCGAGGTCTCGAGCAGCTACTGTCCCCGACGAACCTCTGGAAGCTGGTCGACAAGAACCGCCTCATCACCGAGCAAGGCGACAACAAGTTCGCGTCGTTCTTCATGGGCGACAAGCCGGTGCCTTCGGCGCTCCAGGGAGACGCGCTCGGGCCGATGCGCTGGGTGCCGGATGTCGCCGTGGCGATTCGCTCACGGCTCGAGGAGCGCGTCATCGCGGCGCTCCCGAAGGTCGCTGCGCGCTACGTAGCCCTTCACGATCAGAAGCAAGCGATCGCACGCGCCACGAAGCGCAAGGTCGTCGCGCCAACCGCCGCTGAGATCATCCCCGGCCATGCGATCGACCGTCCCATCATTCGTGCGCTGTGCATGGAAGACATGGTGCGCGTCGAGGAGGAACGCGAGAAGGACAGCTCGACGCAGGACGACAAGGCCTCGGAGGACGGCGCCGCTCCGCGCAAGCCGCGCGCGCTCGAGTCGCTGCATTGGGTGACCGAGAAGGGGATGTGGAACTGGGTGAAGGTCGAGCCCGCCGACGCGACGCCGGAGGAGGTCGCGTACCACCTCTGGAAGGACCACAGCGCCGCCGAGCGGCTGACCGCATCGCCACCGTTCTTCGCGATCCGGGTCGAGGAGGCCGCCAAGTTCCGAGAGGCGCGTGTCAACCGCGGGCGCGGCGACGGCGGCAACATCTTCGACCGTATGGAGGCGGCCAACGAAGCCGCAAACGTCACGGTTGCTCGCGCCGAGGTCGATCGGGATCCAGCGTTCGATCCGAACGCACAGCTCGCGAAAAGCAAGATCGCCACGGAGGCGGCGATCGCGCAGGCCGCGCGAGTCGAGGCGCCGACCCGCTCCGAGCGCGAAGGGAACAAGGAGTTGCCACAGACGGCGCAGCCGGCTGTGGCGGACGGTCAGCATGCGTATGCCCCTGTGCTCACGCAGCTCCAAGCGTTGAGCCGACTCGTTGCGCCGATGGGACTCGCTGGTGAGCTCGTCGACGTCACGCAACGGACCGAAGCACGAAGCGCTCAGCTCGAACAGGCACCGCCGGAGACTGCTGGGCAACTGGCCAAGCTTGCCCGCCTGCAACACGCCGTTCTTCTACAAATCGGCGGCCGGCTCGCCGCCGTCATGGCCGGCAGCTCGCGACGCGACGCTGACGCCAAGAAGGCCGGGCCGGCGACGGTGAACGCGGCCGCTGGCCTCGTTCGCGCCGCCGCCCACTCCGACTTGCCCGAGACCGCGCAGGCAGAGCTCGCGCGCGCGCTCGAGCAGCAGCGCACGGTTGCAACCGACGTGATGGAAGCGTTGCTCGCCGATGCGCTCGGTCGCGTCGAGGCGCTCACGATGAACCGGGGACTCGTACGCGCGGAGATGCGTGGGAGCGAGGAGTTGCTCGGCAGCTTGTACGCGCGCCAGCGCGACCTCCGCGAACGAGTCGCCGTGCTGCGTTCGCGAATGCTCGAGGGCGTTACGGTCGCAGAGGCCGAGATCAAAGATGTTCTCGTCCAGATCGACTCGCTCCACTTCGAGGCGGAGGTGCTGACGAACCTCAACGCGATGCGCGGCGTCTTCGAGTCCATCGGCGGGATGCTGAAGTCGGACTGGGTGCTGCTCGCCGGGCAGGGGATGGACCTGGCGAACGTGAAGGAAGGCGGGAAGAAGCTGCGCGACGAGCTCCGTATCGCGCACCAGGCGTGGATCCAGGCGATCACCGAGGCGCGCGAGCTATCGAGCCGTCCAGGCGCCGGCCGCGCCGACGAAGCCGCTGCCTTTGTCGCGTCGCGGCTCGATGGCGCCAAGGCTCGCCTCCATCGACTTGCGGGTGAAGCCGACGTTCGTGCGTATCTCCAGAAGGCGTACGAAGAGATCGATGACGCCTCGACCCGAGCGATGGTCGTGCAGGTCGCGGTCTACATCGGCGTATCGCTCGTCGCAGCCGAGGTCGGCGGAGCCGTGGCGATCGCGGCCAACACGGCACGTGGAGCGGAAGCCACCGCCCTCGGCGGCCAGATCGTCGGCGCGCTGACGCAGTCGACCATCGTCGCTGGGTTCAGCGCCGCGGCCTCCGACCAGCCGGGTGACTCGTTCGGCACGCTGTTCGTGAGCGATTTGCTCGCAACCATGGCCACACTCGGCACCCTCGGAGCGCTCGAGGAGGGCATGAAGGCCACGCGCATGGCGCGCGTGATCGAAGGTGCCGAGGACGCGAGCTCGCATGCGCGCATCGCGTACCGGTCGCTCGACATGACGCTCCGAACGCTCACCGTCGGTGCGACCCAGGTCGGCGCGATGCAGATGGACTCCGTCCTTCGCACCGGGCGGTCGATGACCGGGCAGGAGATGCTCGCCAACGGCGAGATGGGCATCGCGATGATGGTCACGCACGGCGTGATCAACCGCCTCCGGGCTCGCCGGCTCGATCACGTCGACCGCCTCGGCCCCGAGGCGAAGAAGCTCCTCGAGCGTCGCGCGGCGCTCGAGAAGGCGGCGACCGCCGCCGAGGACTCGCCGACTCCCGAGATCGCGCGCAAGCTCCTCGCCGAGGAGCGAGCGATCTACGAGCTCGAGGTATTCGAGCTGCGCCGCAGGATCGACGAGATCGGGCCGGGCGATAAGAAACTGGAAGCCCAGGCCGCCGGCGCCGAGGCCAGCCGCGACACGGTCGTCGCCACGCAAGGCGCCGAGATCATCGCCAGCATGGGCCTCGATCCGGTTGTGCCGGGCCGGAGCTATGCCGGCTCAGCGGCGCAGCTTGATCAGGCGGTGGCGCGGCTAGAGGTGCTCGGCTTCTCCGCACGCGTTGTTGCTGAGGCCAGCGGTCGCCGGTACGAGGTGACCTCTCCGCATGGCGAATCGATAGAGCTGGTGGGCCGCCCCGCATTCGCGGACACACTGCCGGTACACCAACGGCCGACCGATCGGATGCCGGCGGTCGCGGAGCCCGACCTCGCTCCCTCAGCCGAACGAACGACCGCGCGCATGAGCGCCGTCGAGGATCCGGACACCTCGGCGCTGGCCGAGGCACAGGCCAAGGTCGCTGAGCCCCCGCCGATCCCCGACGCCGGCGCTTCGCACGAGGTCGCGAAGGGGCCGAGCTATGACGAGGCGATGGTCCAGGTCCGCGGCATCTACGCGCGCGGCTTCGCCGAAGGCGCTTCCGTACGCCGCGTCAAGGGTACGCAGGTAGAAGGACAGTACCGCTGGAACTATGGCCACGACTCGCAGCTCACGCCCGACGGAAGCGTCAAGGTCGTCTTCCGAGTTCACTTGAAACCCGCGTCGAGTCGCGTCACGGAGGCCAATCTCAGTCACCTGCGGAAGCAGGTTCGCATCGGCATCGACAAGTACTACAACGAACCGCTGCATCGCGTGCGCGGCGCTGACGGACGAAAGCACCGTCTCCAGATGGAGGTCGTGTTCGTCGATGATCCGGCCACGGCTCACATGGTCGTCACGGTTCACGCCGGCAATGGCGAGGCACGCGTCAACGAGTGGTTCGTTGATGGCAGCCCGACGACCCACGCGCATGAGGTCACGCATGGCGCGTTCGGCATCCGAGACGAATACGTCGATCCGACGGGCCGGGCGCCCGACCGCGCGGAAGCCGACGCGCCGGGCGTCCACCACGACGACAGCCTGATGAGCAACTACTTCCGAGGCGATCCGCTCGGCGAGCACTTCATCCATCCGCGCACGAGGCTTCACGACAGGCACCTCGACGAGATCTCCAAGCAGGTGACCGGCGAGGCCCTCACCGCGCCGGGAACGCTCCGTCGTGACACGCGCGACACCGAGGAGAACGCGATGCTTCGTTTTCTCGCGAGGTCGTCGCGCGCGGGCATTCCTCCTCCGAACGCGACGAGCGAAGCTCCCGCTCCAGGAGCGCTGCAGGCGCGGCTCCGTCGCCGGGCAGCTGCTCGCCTCGCGAGCATTCAGGTAGTGGAGTCCCGTTCGCCGGGCGGTGGTCGCCTGGTCTACGGCGTGAGCAACGCTGACGCCGATCGAATGCTCGAGCTACTTCCCATGTTCGATGAGCTCAACGTTCGCGCATATCCTCGCGGCTTCACGATCAGTGACAGCTCCAACGAGTGGTATTTCGAACGCAAGCCGAAGTCGACCGACGAGTTCGAACTCGACCGCGCGCGCCCGACTGGCAAGCACTTCGGCCTCCCCGCGCCGAACGCGTCGGTCGTCGAGTTCCATGGCTATCAGGGTTTGCACTACGTGAACGGCGTGTTCTGGAAAGACCTGCCAGCGGCGGAACGTGCGGCGGTGGAAGAGTTGTTCGGAATCTATCCGCTCCTGAAGGCCGGGCACGTGGGTATCTCCTTCGATGGCGGCAACACGATCTACGGGTTCCTCCCTCCGCTTGCGGGCGACGCGGCTCATACCCCCGAACAGATCGTCGACAAGGTGTCCAGGCACGAGCCCGTTCCAGGTATCGTCGGAATCGACAACGTGCACTTCGAACTCGCCAAGAAGATGGCTCGCGAACGCGGATGGGACACGCACGTCACCGTTGCTGCGCAGCTCCTCGACGCTGACACGAAGGCGCGCTTCATGGAGCAGGCACAGGGCATGGCGACCGACAACAGCGCGCACGGGATGCGCTACATCTGGCCGAAGCGCGAGCCGGACGAGAACGGCAACCACTTCCCGGATGACCGCAGCCGCAACTGCGCCGTGTATCCCGAGCTGATCGGGATGTGTGTTCCCGAGAAGACCGGACAGCTGCGGCACTACATCCCGGCGCTCAAGAAGTGGGCCGATGAAGGTCCGATCGATCTTCGTCGGGATGGGATCGAACCATGATCGGCAGGTACACGCCGGAGATGATGGCCAACGTCGCCGAGCTGCTTCCCGAGCTCGAGCGCCTCGGCGACTCCGAGTACGAGTGGGCGATCGAGGGCATCACGATCTGGAAGTCGTCGCGGCTCGCCAGCCGTCCGATGTCCGTTCCGACGTATCGGCGTGGATACACGTTCGAGCTTCCCGAAGACATGCGGTTCGTGTCCGTGCCATTCACGCGGCTCGATGGCTCGCGCGCAATCGCCGTGGTGTTGCGTTCGGGCACCGAGGAGTTACTGGCGGCCTGGGTTCGTGAAGCCAACGGCGACGTGGCGGAGGCTGCGATCCGGCTGCTCAACCGTGAGATCGAGGCCGCGTGGGACTACCACCGTAAGACGTTGGCACCAGCCGCCGACGAGCCTCCGGCGTCCGAGCGTGCATGGTTGACCTTCGAGCAAGGGTCCGAAGAAGCACCTGACGCGCCGTGGGGGCTTCAGCGGCTTCGCATATCGAACGCCGGCGATCTCCGCTACGAGCACCGAAACCGTGGGCGCAATCGGACCGTGTCCGGCCGCATCGATCCCGCGCGTTGCCGTCGCGTGTTTGAAGCGCTGTCGTCGACCGCCTTCCCAGCGCCACCGCAAACGAGCTTCCTTCCGGGCGCCTCCGGGCTCGTGATCGAGTGCGACGCGCCGCGCGGGCGAGTCATCGTCGACTACTTCGACGGCCTCAAGATGGACGGATACCGAGACGTGATCAGCGAGCTGAGCGGGCTCAACGCCGCACTTCGTACCGGAGACAAAACCGCATTCTCGGAGTGGGGGCTGGTCGAGACCCCAGGAGCGTGAGCATGGACGAAGACGACATGACGGACGAGGACCACATCCGGTACATGCTCGATGGTGGCGAGCGCGGGCTCATCGAGCGGTTGTGGGAGACCAAGGATGCGTGGGGGTTCGGCGGTTCGCTGTGGATCGCCAAGGAGCACCCGCTCTTCAAGGACGGGCCCATGCGGGACGCGTCCGGCGACATCACGCGGCTCACGTCATACAACCGGTTCGAGAAGACGAGGTTCCACCTCGCCGACACGGGCGCGCGCGGCTGGGCGGTGTGGTTCCTGCGCGGACCGCGCGACGCAGCTTCGGGGTCCATGGACAACCGCTCGCTGTGTGGCTGGGTCCACCTCGAACGCGAAGCCGAGCTGAGCGGATGGCTCGACTTCCTGAACAGCCTGATCGAGACGCACGTCGAGAAGGCGAGCGCTGCATGGTCGGCGATGACGGAAGCGGAGCGGCAGGCGGTGAGCGACCGCCACGTGCAGCGAAGCCTCGCGTTCTTCCGGAGCCTGGGGATCTCGATGCCGGACGCCGAGAACATGGACGAGCTCGTCGACAAGATGCAGGAGATGGGCAAGGACGGGCCGATCGATCTGCGTTCCGGTAGCACGCGGAAGCGAGAGTCCTGAGGGCGTTATCGGACGACCGAAACGGTCGTGGGACCGCTGGTCGAAGATTCCCGGAAACTCTGGCCGGGGCCTGGCGATACGGGGCGCATGTTCGACCTCATTCCTGGCGAAAGCGAAGCCCGCGAGCGCCGCGCAGAGCGCAAGATGCTGCGGAAGCTGGTGGCGAGAGAGGTGGAGGCGCTCGATGACCATGTCGGCATCGCGCGAGACCCGACCACGGCGAGGCGAATCCTCGCCGGACACTGGCGGTGGCTCGAGGCGGAGCAGCGGCGCGTCGACGAGGCGTGCGGCGGCGACATCGACGTCGTGGGCCTCGTCGCCATGAAGCTGAACGCGCACTGGGAGGTCGTCGCCGATCCGGTGTTCGACCAGCTGCCGATGCGCGCCGCGGGGATGTCGTGTGTCGACGAGCTCGACGGTGCTCCGGTCTGGGTCGGCACGGCCGCCGCGATGCTGCGCGCGGCGACGGGCGCGAGACGCCGCGGCATGCGGCTCGACGTCGATGCCGCGAATCGCGTGACGCGCCACTGGCGGCAGGAACGGCTGGTCGCGACGCTCGTCGAGGATCCGGGGCACGCCGCCTCCGAGCACGAGCGCCCGATCACGCCGTGGCGGCCGCGTCGGCGTTCGATGCACGTGCCCATCGCGCTCGTGTTCGCGGCATTCGGCGTGCTCGCGGTGCTCGGCGTCATGAGTGTGTGGAACGCGATCGGGTTCGGGGTGATGAGCGCAGCCTTCTTGTGGCTCTGGCTGGGTGTCATGCCGACGCGCCGACGTTCGCGGCCCGCGCCCGTGCGCGAGCCTGCGGACGAGCGAGCGATCGAGCAGCTTCGGTTGGCGCTTCGCCGTGGCGTCGACGCCGCAATCGCGACGATCGACGTCAGCTGAGCGCGGGCGGGATCACCAGCGGCGTTTCGGACGGCGGCGGCCACCCCGCGGCGGCCCGGACTTGCTCGAGCCGTCCGCCGACGGCCGAGCGGTCGCGGGTGGTGGCGGGCGACGCGGGGGTGGAGCGGTGCGAGACGGCTGCGGTCGAGCATCGCGACCGTGCGGGGGGCGGCCATGGTCGCCGGGGCGCGAGCGCCGATCGTTCCCACGCGCCGGGCGGAGCGGCGGCGGCGGTGGCGGGACGAACTGCGGCGTGAGCTCGCGCGAGACGTAGGCGCGCCAGATCGCGCGGCCATCGGCGGCGTGCACGGCGAGGCTCGGATCGAAGCCCGCGAGGAAGCGCACGACATTGTCGAAGTCGCGGAGGAAGAAGTACTCCGCCCGCGAGCTGTGCGCAGCCGAGACGACCTGCGGGAAGTCGATGATCGTCGGGCCGTGCGCGGACGCGAGGATGTTGTACGGCGAGAGATCGCCGTGGATGAGATCGTGACACAGCATCGCGATCATCTGCGCGACGAGGTCGGCGTACACGCCCATCGCCGCCTCGCGCTGGATCGCCACGTCGATGAGCCGTGGCGCGGGCCGGCCCTCGGCGTCGCGCACGAGGTCCATGAGCAGCACGCCCTCGTAGAACATCACGGGCTCCGGCACGCGGACCCCGCTGCCTACCAGCTTGTAGAGCGCGTCCGCCTCGGCGGACTTCCACGCCTGCTCGGCGGCGTCGCGCCCGAAGCGGCCGCCACGGTCGATCGCGCGCTGCGTGCGGCTGTTGCGGACCTTGCGGCCCTCCCTGTAGTCCGAGTTGTTCTTGAAGCTGCGCGTCGCGCGGTCCTTGTAGACCTTCGCCGCGATCACGTCGGTGCCGCGCCGGACCAGCGAGATGTCGGCCTCCTTGCCGCTCTTCAGCCGGCCGAGGACCTCGTCGATGACCCCATCGGCGATCAGGACGTCGAGCTGGTCCGTCATGGGCGCGAACACACGGAGCCGGCACCCTAGCAGGTCGTCGTGTGGCTGGGTTGCGTTGGCACGCTGGACGCTCGTGTTCGATTCCGCACAGAAATGCGGGGCCCTGGTCGATTTGGAGCCATGCAGCGACGTCGAACCGGTATGCTGCCAGCTTGACTCCCATCTACATCCTGACGCTCACGACCACGGTGGCATCGCGTGCGGCGAACAGCTCGACGAGCTGGGTGCTGACCCGAGCGGACGGGGTCCTCGCGAGCGGCGTCAGCGCCGAGGATCCGCACGGCGACCGCGCTCGGGTCGATGGTCGGGGCGCGGCGCGCAAGCACGCCAACTCGCTCGGCCGCCGCTTCTCGCTCAGCGACGTGAAGGTCCGGTACAGCGAACGCCAGCCGGCCGTTCCGCCGACCACCCCCGCACCGTGATGCCGGCCTGATGGCCTGCGTGCCGTGTAGCCCGCGAGCTGCACGGCGTCTGCCCGACCTTGCCATTGGGGCCCCGGCGAGCCGGGCGTAGCGTCTACGATCGTTGCGATCGCACCTGGACACCACGGGCGAGCTTCCTGACCGCGAGAAGCAGGACAGCGAAGGCTCGACCGCAGCGCTCTTCCTCATGATGCGCCGCGATCGGCCGCTCGAGGGCGCGCTACGGATTCGCCTCGACCGCGACGACCGCGTCGTCCTCGGGCGCGGGGCCGAGCGCGCCGTGCACGAGCTGGGCGCCGGCACCGACGACGCCGCGTCGGTGCGCGTCGACCTCGCCGACTGGGCGGTGTCGCGGGATCACGCTCGCCTCAGCTTCCAGGGCGAGTGGACGCTCGAGGACCTGGGCTCGCGCAACAAGACGTACGTGAACGGTCAGGCGATCGACCGGATCGCCCTGGCGGACGGGGACCTCGTCGAGACCGGGCAGACCGTCTTCCTGTTCCGTCGTGACGCCGGACCGCCCGGGCCTCGCACGGTACCGGCTTCGCAGCTGCGCTCGCCGGTGCCGGCGCTCGCCACGTACGTGCCGGGCCTGCAACGCGACCTCGATCGGCTCGCCCAGCTGGCGAGCTCGCGCGTGACCGTGCTGATCCTCGGCGAGACCGGCACCGGCAAGGAGGTGGTCGCGCGCGCCGTGCACGAGCTGTCGCGCCGGGCCGGGCAGCTCACCGCGATCAACTGCGGCGCGCTGCCTACCAACCTCGTGGCCGCCGAGCTGTTCGGCTTCCGCAAGGGCGCGTTCTCGGGCGCGCAGGAGGACCGCCCCGGCCTGGTCCGCGCCGCCGACGGCGGGACCCTGTTCCTCGACGAGGTCGGCGAGCTGCCGCCGGAGGCGCAGACCGCGCTGCTCCGCGTCCTGCAGGAGGAGGAGGTGCTCGCGATCGGCGGCACGCGGCCGGTCCGGATCGACCTCCGCATCGTGGCCGCCACCCACCGCGACCTCGCGGAGCTGGTCCTCCGCGCCGAGCTCCGCGAGGATCTCCTCGCCCGCCTGTCCGGGTTCACGATGCGATTGCCTCCGCTTCGCGACCGGCGCGAGGATCTGTCCCTGCTGATTCCCGCCTTGCTCCAGCGGGTCGCGCCCGATCCGGTTCAGGTGCGGTTCACCCGCGGCGCGGCGCTCGCGCTCCTCTCTCATCGCTGGCCGCAGAACGTGCGCGAGCTCGAGCGCTGCCTGGCGGCGGCCACGGCGCTCGCGGTGGACCGGCCGATCGCGGTCGAGGACCTCACCGAGGCGGTGCGCGGCGTGGCTCGCGCCGAGCCCGCCCCGGCGGCCGCCCCAGCAGCGGATCCTCTCGACGACGATGCGCGCGCGCTGCGCGACGAGCTGGTCCAGCTCCTCGCGCAGGAGCGCGGCAACGTCACCGCCGTGGCGCGCGCGCTCACCAAGGACCCCAAGCAGATCCGGCGCTGGCTCGAGCGGTACGCGATCGATCCCATCCGGTTCCGCCCCGCTCGGAGGCACTGACTCACTCGCTGGCCGTGACACCGCGAAGCGAGCCCAGCCTCTTCGCGAGGTGGATGGCCGTCTCGCCGGGCATGTACGAGCCGTAGAAGAGCGTGTCGGCGCCGGCGAGCGCGTAGCCGAGCCGCTCGTAGGCCGCCACGCCCGGGACGTTCACGTTGCTGGTCTCCAGCCAGACGTGCGTGGCGCCGCGCTCGCGACCGTAGGCCTCGACGCGCTCGAGCAACGCGCGACCGACACCGCGGCGGCGCCACGGCGGCGCGATGTAGAGGAACCACAGCACGAGGCGCTGGTGCCACGCCTCGTACGCGGCCGTCGCGAAGCCGCGCACACCGTCGTCGTCGGCGACCCAGCCGACCTCCCAGCTCGCCCACGGCGCGAACACCTCGCCGATCGAGTAGCGCTTGGTGATCGGCTGCGGCAGCGCTCGCTCGACCAGCTGGATCGCGCGTGGCGTCGTGACCAGCTCGAAGATCGACGACGTGTCGAACGCGGTGTCGATCGCCTCCACGCCCGCGCGGTCGCGCCGCCGATCCAGCTCGCGGATGGTCGTCATGTCACGACTGTACCCGGCGCAAGATCTGGCGACCTCTAGCGAAGGGCGGCGCGCGCCTCGAGCGCGCGCTCGACGGCGCGCACGGCGGTCTCGGCGGTGGCGCCGTCGGCGAGGACGCAGCCGATCGTGACCATCGACTTGAGCCAGCCCAGGCCCCAGCTCTCGAGGAAGGCGGCGCGGTCGATGCCGCGCCCCAGCTGCGCCTCGAGCGCGGCGACGTAGTGATCGCGGAGGTCGTCGCACGGGTCGCCGGCCGCGGACCCTTCGGGCGGATAGGCCCAGTAGTTCAGGAAGCAGTGCCACTGCAGGTCGCACGCCGGCGGGCCCACCGCGGCGAGCTCCCAGTCGAACAGCGCGACGCCGTCGCCGTCGCCGTCGAACGAGATGTTGGCGCGACGCGGATCACCGTGCAGCAGCGTCGCCGGGTGATGGGCCAGGCGCTGCGGCCAGACGTCGTCGTCGCACAGCGCGAGGTAGTCGTCGGCGCGGGTCGGGCCGAGCAGCTCGAGGAAGCGCGGCGCGAAGTGACGCATCACCTGGAAGTCGTCGAGCATCGCGGTCACCCACGGCTCGTCGCTCGGGCGCCGGCCGACCAGGTGCAGGAGCGGCGCCGTGAAGACGCGGATCGTGCCGGTCACGTCGGGGAGCGGCGCGTCGGCGAGCGCGGCGCCGCCCATGAACCGCGCGTGCATGTCGGCAAGCGCGCCGAAGAACGCGTGACTGTCGGCGCGCGAGAACGCGCCGCGGCCGCGGATGCCCGGCGCCACGTCGTCCATCAGCATCACGTACGCGTCGCCCTCCGCGTCCCACGCCACGTCGACCACCGGCCATCGCACGCGCGGACCGAGCGAACGCACCGCGCCGTGCACCCACAGCGCCGGTTCGCCGCCGTCGCTGCGGCCCATGCCGGGCTGGCGCCAGCTCGCGGTCGGCACGTGCTTGCGGACGAAGCACTGGCCGCCGGCGTCGAGTCGCTCGACGCGATGACGCACACCCACCTCCTCACCGGCGTCGACGA
>JAIOII010000876.1 GCA_019912685.1 Kofleriaceae bacterium | reverse complement strand
GGCGAGGGCGGCCTCGTAGCCGTCGGCGCCGTCGCCGAGGACGAGCACGGGCTCCGCGCGCGCGGCGAGGCGCGGCGCCTCGTCGGGGGAGGCGACGAGGAGCGACGGCGCGACCAGATCGAGGCAGTGCGCCAGCTCGGGGCCGGCGAGACGCCAGTTCTGGCAGGCGGCGATCGCGCCGGTCCACGCGCACGCGAGGATCAGCTCGAGGTACTCGGCGCGGTTGCGGGAGAGGACGGCGACGCGATCGCCCGGGCGGACGCCGCGCGCGACGAGATGGCCGGCGAGCGCGGCGACGCGAGCGCGGAGAGCCGCGTACGTCCTCGTGATCGACCCGTCAGAGATTGCGGGCGCGTCGCGCAAGACCTGCGCGCGCGCCGCGAAGAGACTCCCTGCCGTGCTCGAGACGGGGCCCACGGCGGTCGAGCGTGCGCCGCGGCCGGCGCCGGATCTAGCAATGGATTCCGCAAAAACCCGATACTATCCATCGAAAATGTCGATGGATGGCTCCCCCTACACGCTCGATCAGCTCACCGGCTTCCTCGCGGTCGTCGACGAGGGCAGCTTCAGCGCGGCCGGCCGTCGCCTCGGCCGCGTGCAGTCGGCGATCAGCTACGCGGTCGCGCAGCTCGAGCAGGCGCTCGGCACGCGCCTCTTCGATCGCAGCGGCAAGAGCCCGTCGCTCACGACCGCCGGCCACCGCCTCGCCGCCGAGGCGCGCCTCGTCGTGGCGCAGGCGCGCGAGCTCACCGAGTGCGCGGCGCAGCTGCGCGGCGGCATCGAGCCCGAGCTCCGCGTCGTCGTCGACGTCGCGTATCCGCAGGAGCGCCTGCTCGCGCTGTGCACGGCGTTCCGCGATCGCTTCCCGATGACGATGCTCCGCCTCGAGCTCGGCCTGCTCGGTGACGCGGTCGACGCCGTCCTGCGCGGCGACGCCGACCTCGGCGCGTGCAACCTCGTCGGCGCGTCGCCCGCCGAGCTCGCGCTCACGTACCTCGGCTCGGTGCACATCGTGCCCGTCTGCGCCGCCGCGCACCCGCTGGCGACGCTACCGGCGCCGCAGCGCAGCGCCGTGCTGGCGCAGCACACGCAGATCGTCCACTCCGAGCGCTCCGGTCCGCGCACCGCGGATCAGGGCGTGATCGCGGCGCGTACGTGGCGCGTGACCGACCTCGGCGCCAAGGCGGAGCTCATCCGCCGCGGCGTCGGCTGGGGCAGCCTGCCCGACTCGTTCGCCGCGCCGTACCTCGCGCGCGGCGAGCTCGTGCGGCTCTTGCCCGAGCGCTGGCCGTCGGCCGGCCACGAGGTGTGGATCCACGCCGCCGTCAGGAAGGAGCACACGCTCGGCGCCGCCGGGCAGTGGTTTCGCGACGAGCTGCGGCTCGACGGCGCCGAAAATGCCGGCGGGGCGAACGTCCAGGTGATGGACGCGCGCCCCGCCGGGAACGACCGTCTTCGTCAGGCGAAGGTCACGAGGCGTGCAGCCGGGCGGCCGGCGGCACGGGCTCGAGGCGGCCGGGCTCGAGCGTGAAGCGGCCGCGGCCGTGGGTCAGGCCCGACAGCGCGCCGGCGTAGCCGAAGCTC
>JAIOII010000875.1 GCA_019912685.1 Kofleriaceae bacterium | reverse complement strand
CGCCGCGAGCCCGAGCACCACCGCCAGCGGGAGGTGCGTCCCCCGGCCCACGCGCACGATCGCGCCGCCGGCGAAGATCGCCGCCGCGATCCCGAGCCACGCGACGAGCGGGACGAGCACCGGCGCGAGCGAGGCGCCCGGCAGCGTCGCCGCGAACGCGCCCTGGAACAAGCTTCGGCCGAGCGGTACGGCGAGCACGAGCGACGGCGCCGCGATGACGACCGCGCCCGCCACCCGCCCGAGCCCGAGCCGCCGCGCGATCGCGTACGTCAGGACGACGCTCGCGCCGACGAGCGCGCCGGCCCCGACGAAGAGCCCGGCGATCGCCAGCACCAGCCCGCCGCTCGCCGTCCCGAGGAGCGCGAGCTCGACCGCCGCGAGGACGAAGCCCGCCGCAGCGCCCGACGCGACCGGATCAGCGAGCCATGACCGCAAGGGTCATGTTTTACGACACAAGACGAAGTAGTGATCGAGCGGGCGCTCGCCTTTGTAGGCGGCGCCGATCGAGACATGCGCCGACACCCGGCGCATGAAGTCGCGCGTGCCGTTGTACACGAAGCGCTGGAGCCGCCAGTCGTTGGGCACGACGTCGGGCCAGCCCTCGGCGACCGGACCGTCGGGCACCTGGAAGTAGTCGACGACGACCGGGCCGCGCGCCGTCCAGTGCGGGCGGCCGTCGGTCGGGATGGCGACGAAGAAGCCGGGCCCGACCACCTTGCGCGTCGGGCCCTCGTTGTAGCCGAACAGGCGCGGGCCGTGACCGTTGGGCGCGGGCCGGCAGAACCGCTTCTGGAAGCGGCGCAGCGGCGGCGGCACGGGCAGCGTGTTCACGCCGTCGTGGATGACCTCCTCGCGCTCGCCGGCGTCGCCGACGAAGTGCGCGAGATCGATCGGGCGCGCGTGCGCCGCCTTCTCGTACAGCATCCGCTGGCGGGCGCGGCCGAGCGCGCTGACCTCGCGCCAGCGCGCTTCCGCGTCGAGGCCATCGAGGTACGCGGCGATCGCCGGGATGCCGGTGTGATCGTCGTCGATGAGTCGATCCAGTTCGCTCATGACGCCGACTCTACGCCATGAAGCCAGGTCAGCGACCGGCTACCGATTCGGCGGATACTTCTGCAGCTTCCGCTGCAGCGATCGGCGATGGATGCCGAGCCGGCGCGCCGCCTCGCTGATGTTGCCGCCGCAGTCACTGAGCACGCGGTTGATGTGCTCCCACTCGGCGCGCGCCAGGCTCGGCGCACGGTAGTCGGTCTCCGGTGGATCGAGCGGCGGCGCCTGCCCGCGCGCGAACGCCGCGAGGATCTCGTCGGCGTCGGCCGGCTTCTGCAGGTAATACGTCGCGCCCAGGCGGACCGCGTCGATCGCGGTCGCGATCGAGCCGTAGCCCGTCAGCACCACGATCTTGGTCTGGGGATCGATCTCGAGCAGCGCCTTCACCAGCTCGAGGCCGCTCTTGCCCGGCATCTTCAGGTCGAGCACCGCCAGCTCGGGCGACTCGATCTTCGCGTGCGCGACCGCGCTGTCGTGGTCGTGCGCGCTCGTCACCTCGTACCCGCGCTCGACGAAGGCGCGCGCCATGCGCGTGCGAAACACCTCGTCGTCGTCGACGAGAAGGAGGGACGGCTTGCTGGTGTCCGAGCTCATGAGCCCTCCTTAGATAGCAGAACCCGGGGCGACCGTTGCGCGGGAACCGCGCGTACCGGCGGCCCCGCGCCGGGCCCGGGCCTCGACGTCGACGGGCACCGTCACCGTCACCCGGGTGCCCTGATTCTCCTGCGAATCGAAGGCGATGGCGCCGCCGACGCTCTCGAAGACCGCGCGCGCGAGGAACAACCCGAGGCCCATGCCGCGACCTGGCTGCTTGGTGGTGAAGAACGGCTCGCCGATGCGGGCGAGGAGCTCGTCCGACATCCCGCGGCCGCGGTCGGCGACGTCGATCGCGAGGACATCCGCGCGCAGGATCGCCGACAGGGTCACGGTCGTGTCCGGCGGCGACGCGTCCTGCGCGTTGGTGATGAGCGAGCGGAGCGCCTGCGTGACCGCGCGCGTCGGCAGGCGCACCTCCGCGGCGGCGACCTCGGCCGACATGTGGCGGACGACCGGCGGCTCGCTGCGGGCGCCGGTGAGCGCCTCGTCGAGGAGCTCCGCCACCGTCACGCGCGAGAGGCTCTCGCCCGCGGCGCCGGCGCCGCCCGCCATCTGATCGAGGATCGCGCGGCAGCGCCCGACCTGCTCGCGGATGAGCTTCGCGTCCTCGACGAGCGCGGGGTCCTTGCCGGCGAGGTGCCGCTCGAGCTCCTTGGCGACGAGCGCCACCGTCCCGAGCGGCGTCGCCAGCTCGTGCGCGGCGCCGGCCGCCATCGTCGCCAAGGACGCGAGCCGCTCCTGGCGCGCGGTCAGGTTGTGGGCCTCGGCGAGCTCGTGCTCGCGCGTGGCGAGCGCGGCGGTGACGCGCAGGAGGAAGTGGACGATGAACGCCGACGACACGCCGAGCGCGACCCACATGCCGACCATCCGCGTGCTGTCGGCGATCGGCAGCGGCTCGTGATCGACGAGCAGGATGCCGAAGCCGGCGAACGACAGGCACACGAGGGTCCACGTCCAGGCGGCATGCAGGATCACGGTCGCGAGCGCGATCTGGACGAGGTAGAGGAAGCCGAACGGGTTGAGCGGACCGCCCGTCAGGTAGAGGAGCCCGGTGAGGAGCGCGATGTCGAGCGCCATGTTGAGCGCCTGCCGGCGCTCGCTGATGCGGCCGCCGCGCCGCAGGTGGACCTCGAGGAAGAGGTTCGACACGAGGCCGAGCGCGACGAGCGCGACGAGCGGCGCGATCGGCAGGGCGCCGGGGCCGAGGGCCGCGTGCGCGACCACGATCGTCCCCGCCTGGCCGACGATCTGCGCCCAGCGCAGCTTGATGAGCCACAGCGCGTTGACCGCGGTGCGATCCGGGATGGCATCGTGACGAGGCGAGACCGCCATCACGGGCACTGTAGCAAAGTGATCCGCGTCCCGTGCCCATGCCCGTGCCCGTGCCCGTGCCCGATCTGGCGTGCGGTGCATGTTACCGTCGGCCGATGTTGCTCCTGCCGCTCGTCTGCGGCCTCGCCCCGGCCTGGTTCACCGCCGACGTGGTGCGGACCGAGGGCCGCTGGACCGCCGACGGCTCGCGCATCGTGACGACGGCGACCCTGCGCACGAGCGACGGCCGCGAGCTCGCGGTGACCCAGCTCGGCGGTCACGCCGACGGGTACACGCAGGTGGTGTGGCACGACCAGGCGGCGTTCGAGCCCGGACTGCGCGTGCGCGTCGCCGCCCACCAGGACGGCGCGACCTGGGTCGCCGACGAGGTGATCGATCTCGAGACCGGGGTCGCGACGCCGTCGGTGCGCACCGTGACCCGCAAGAGCGGCAAGCCGCTCTACTGGGCCAAGAGCTGCGCCCAGGTCGTGCGCGCCGCCGAGGGCACGAGCGCGATCCCCGGCGACGGCGAGCAGCAGGTCGTCCTCGCCTCGATGGCGGTGTGGAACGAGGACGTCGCGTCGTGCAGCTTCCTCGACCTCGTCGACCGCGGCACCGAGACGCGCGAGGTCGGCCGCGACTTCGTCAACACGATCAAGTTCCGCGACGATCGCTGGTGCCGCCCCGCGGTCGACGACGATCCCGAGCGCTGCTTCAACGCGCAGGCCGCGGGCGTCACGACCGTGACCTACATCGACGAGCCGACCGACGAGCGCGACGGCGAGATCGTCGACGCCGACGTCGAGCTGAACAACGTCACGTTCCGGATCACGGTGAACGGCCAGGGCACGGGGTCGGCGCCGTGCGCCGCCGACCTCGCCAACACGCTCGTCCACGAGCTCGGCCACCTGCTCGGCCTCGAGCACACCTGCCGCGGCCCCATGGATCCCGAGCGCGTCGATCACACCGGCGCCGCCGTCCCGCTGTGCACGGCGACGAGCGACCCCGTCATCACCGAGGCGACGATGTACCCGTACCAGGAGTGCGGCGAGACCAAGAAGGCGACCCTCTCGCCCGACGACATCGACGCGATCTGCCGCTCGCACCCGCTCGCCGACGATCCCGGCGCGTGCGAGCCGCCCGACGATCTCTCCGGCGGCTGCTGCGGCGCCGCGCCGGATCCTCGCGCGTCCGCCGCGCTCGCGCTCCTCGTCGCGGCGCTCGTCAGTGGGCGTCGTCGTCGGTCAGCTCTTCGACGGTAGCGAGCACGTCCTTCACGTCGAGGACGCGCAGCTTGTCGTCCCACGGGACGCGCACGCCCGCGTCCTTCCGGAACAGCACCTTGGCGCCGTGGGGGACGCCCGACACGTTCTCGGCGACGTCATCCGACGTCGGCCGGTCGCGCGCGACCTCGATCACCTCGCCGAACATCGCCTCGTCCTGAGCTTCCTTGGCGCCGGGCGGCAGATAGAGGCCGGCATCGGTGCGCTCCTCGTCGCGGATGAGGCGAACGAGCACGCGCATGCCGAGCGGCAGGATCAAGCGATGGTGCTTCACAGCGCCCGTTCATATACCTGCTCGCCGTGGGTCTCGCTGCACCGGATGCGCACCAACCCCGACGCCTTGAGGTCGGCGATGTAGCGCGCGGTGATCTCGCTGAACCGGGGGTCGGTGCAGTACGCGCTGCGCACGTCGAGCAGCTCGCCCGCGACGTCGACCGTCGCGAACAGCCGGTCGCGCGCCAGCTCGCCCTCGAGGGCGTCCGCGACGTAGGCCGGATCCGGCCGGTTCTGCAGGTTCGGAGCCGGCAGCTCGTCGGGCTGGAGCTCGATCGGCGCCGCCGTCGCGGTGGCAGCTCCGGTCTCCACCGGCACCGCCGCCTCGGCCGGCCGCTTCGTCTCGCCGCCGCCGCGGAGCTCGACCGCCCAGATGATCGCGCCGGCGACCACGACCAGCGCCACCACGCCCACGATCCAGCCTCTGCCGCCGAGGCCGTCGATCCGCTCGATCGGCTGGCTGGTCGTGCCGCCGCCGCCCGCGACCGATGGACGCCGGCTGCGGGCGGTCGCGTTGGGCATCGGCGCGTGGCACTTCGGGCACTTCGCGTACCCGAGCATGACCTTCACACCGCATGCGGGGCAGGCCTGGGAGGTCCCCTCCGGCATGCCCGAATTGTACGGCAGCCCGCGGTCAGGGCACCAGTTTGTAGCCGTAGCCGTAGACCGTGAGGATGTGTCGAGGATTCTTCTGGTCCTCTTCCAGCTTGCGGCGCAGCTTGACGATGAAGTTGTCGACCGTGCGATTCGTCGGGTTGCCCTGGACGCCCCAGACCTTCTCGAGCAGCTCGTCGCGCGAGACCGCGTCGTCGGCGCGCTCGCGCAGGAGCTTCAGCACCTCGAGCTCGTAGAACGTGAGCCGCTTGCTCTGCCGGCCCTTGGTCAGGGTGTGCTTGCGCGCGTTGACCGTCCACGGTCCGATCGCGAAGGCCTCGTCGGTCGCCGCGAGGCGCTGCTGGCGGCGGAAGATCGCGTTGATCCGCGCGATGAGCTCGGCCACCGAGAACGGCTTGGTGACGTAGTCGTCGGCGCCGGAGTCGAGGCCGCGCACCTTGTCGGCCTCCTGCGCCTTGGCCGTGAGGATGATGATCGGCACGACCGGATCGCGCTCGCGCAGCTGCTCGCAGACGCGATAGCCGTTGTCGTCGGGCAGCATCAGATCGAGCAGCACGAGATCCGGTCCCCACGCCGCCGCCGCCTCGAGGCCGTCCTGGCCGGTGCCGCGCGACTGCACCTCGAAGCCCTCGAAGCCGAGGGCGTCGGTCAGGCCGCGAACGATGTCGGGCTCGTCCTCGATGACGAGGATCTTGCGGGCCGGAGCTTCGCTCACGCCGCCGTCATATCACGAGAGGCCTCGGCCGGGAGCCAGAGCGTGAAGGTCGCACCCTTGCCGGGCGCGCTGTCGACCGTGATGCCGCCGCGGTGCGCGGTCGCGATCCGTTCGACCAGCGCGAGCCCGATGCCGGAGCCGCGGATCGGCTTCAGGCGAACCGCGCGCGCCCGGTAGAAGCGCTCGAAGATGCGCTCGTGCTCCTCGGGCTCGATGCCGGGGCCGTGGTCGCGCACGGTGATGAGGATGCGATCGCCGACGGCGTGGGTCGCGACCTCGATGCGCTTGCCGTCGGACGCGTACTTGATCGCGTTGTCGATCAGGTTGAGGACCGCCAGCGTCAGGGCGTTGCCGTCGATGCGCGCGGTCGGCAGCTCGGGCGCGATGTCGGCCGTGCACGTCATGCCGGCCGCGTTCAGGCGATGCGTCGACAGCTCGACCGCGCGCGCGACGATGTCGCCGACGTCGCCCGACGTGAACTCGTAGATGTCGACGCCGCGCTCGATCTTGGCGAAGTCGAGGACGTTGTCGATGAGGCGCGCCAGGCGGACGCTCTCGCGCCAGATCACCTCGGCGTACTCGGTCGCCTGGGCCGGCGTCTTCACGCGGCCGGCGGCGAGCATCTCGCCGAACATGCTGATGATCGAGAGCGGCGTCTTGAGCTCGTGCGACACGTTCGAGATGAAGTCGCTCTTGAGCTCGTTGGCCTTGCGCTCGCGGCGCATGGCGTAGAGCAGGATCGCCATGCCGCTCGTGATCACGGCGAGCGCGAGGCCGATGAGCACGATGTCGATGACCGTGCGGCCGCGCCGCGCCGCCTGGGTGCCGGCGTCACGCTGCGTGACGCGCAGGCGCCACTGGCTCACGGTCTCGTTGAAGGGGAGCTCGACCACGGCGGCGCCGCGCTCGCGGAACGGCATGCCGAACACGAGCTCGCCGGTGTCGTCGACCACCTGGTAGAGCCGCGGCGAGCGCACGCCGAAGAACTGCGGGAAGACGTTGGCGACGAGGTGGAGGAGGTCCGCCTCGATCACGATGTAGTAGGAGCGCCCGGCGCTCGAGCGCTTGGAGTACGAGAAGAGGTACGGCCGTCCGCCCAGCGTCAGGTGCTCGTGGCCGCGGGTGCCTTCGGCGAGGAGACGCAGGTTCAGGACCGGCACGACCGCCGACTCGAAGAACGTCAGGAACGACTGCCCCTCCTCGCCGAGGCGCGCTCCGGCATAACCGCTGGGAAGAACTCGGAAATCTTCACCCAGCACGAAGACCGAGACGATCGGCGCGTTGAGCGTGCGGACCTTGTCCGCGAGATCGGGCAGGTTCTCCGGCTCGATCCAGGCGAAGAGCTTCTCGTCGGCCTCGAGCATCGGCGTCTCGATGCCGATGATCTTCTCCTCGGCCAGCTCCCGCATCGTGTCCTGGATGATCGCGCGCTCGCGCGAGGACGCCTCGGCGGTGTAGCTGTAGCCGTAGTACGCGAGGGCGGCGGCGGATGCCAACACCGCGAAGATCAACGCGTTAACGACGATCAGGCGCCGCATGCCCGCTGCACTTCTACCACGCGAATCGCGATCCCTCTCTGTTACTTGTAAGTGGGGATGGTTGCTCGTGATGAGCGGCTATGTTAGGACGCTGACTGAAACTGAGCCCCGTTGCCGGAGTGGGGTCCGGAGCGGTGCGGTTTCGGTCACTTACCTAACGGCTGACAGGCTACCAGCAGCATCACAGGGCCACCCATGGATTCTATCTTCGACGAAGACGTGGACGAGGTCGGCGGTGAGATCGAGGCGTATTGCCCGTCGCCACGCTGCAAGGCCGACACGACCCACACGATCATCAGCATGTACGAGGACGAGGTGCGCCGCGTCCAGTGCGTGGTCTGTGGCGAGGTCCACGCCTACCGGAAGCCGCGGGGCGACGGCCCCGAAGAGGGTGGGCCGGAAGCGACGGTGCCCAAGCCGCAGCGCCAGCACCGCGTGACCTGGAAGGACGCGATGTCGCGCGCCACCGAGGCCGACCTCGCCAACTGCCGCCCGTACTCGATCCGTGACACGTACGAGATCGGCGACGTGGTCGCCCACCCCAAGTTCGACATCGGGTTCGTGATCGAGCTCCTGCCGGACAACAAGGTCGCGATGGTGTTCCGCGACGAGCCGGACCCGCGCGTGCTCGTGCACAACCGCGGTGACCTCGCGACGCAGATGCCGGGGATCAGCGAGATCCCGCCGCCGCGCGACGCCAAGAAGAAGAAGCGTCCGAAGAAGAAGGACGAGAACGCGCAGACGATCTCGGTGCGAACCGAGGCCGACGTGAACAACGCGCTCGAGAAGGCACGCAACGCCGCCGCCGCCAAGACCGAGGAGGGCCAGCGCGTCGTGACGTCGCGGCTCGCCGAGGAGAAGAAGAAGGCGAAGACCAAGGCGCCGGCCAAGCCCGCCAAGGCGCCGGCCAAGCCGGCGGCCAAGGCGCCGGCCAAGGCCGAGACCAAGGCCAAGGGCGCCGCCAAGCCGGCCAAGGCGGCGAAGCCAGCCAAGAAGCCCGCGCCCAAGAAGGCGGCCAAGCCCGCCAAGAAGCCCGCCGCGAAGAAGCCCGCGGCCAAGAAGCCCGCCAAGAAGAAGAAGTGACGGCAGCGCCACGCGTCGCGCGCGGTTGGCGTTGACCTTGACGTTGACGTGGTCGTCGGTCGTGGACCTTGACGGCGACGGCGACGTGAACGTGGACGCCTAGGTCCACGTCGCCGTCACCGTCCACGTCGTCGACCACGACCACGACCACGTCCACGACCATGCCCCGTGGCTGTCAGGCCGCGCGCGGCAGGAGCACCGTGAACTCGGTGAAGCGATCCTCCTCGGACTCCACCGTGATCAGGCCGCCGTGGAGCTCGACGAGCCCGCGCGCGATGAACAGGCCGAGCCCCGCCGAGTCGGGGCCCGACGACGTGTGGTGCTTGGCCGGCTGCACGTCGGTGAACGGCTCGAAGATGCGGTGGCGGTTGGCGAGCGGGATGCCGATGCCGTTGTCGCGCACGCGCAGCCGCGCCCAGTCGCCGGGATAGGTCGCCGCCGGCGCGTCGTCGACCGAGACGCGGATCTCGCCGCCCTCCGGCGTGTAGCGGATCGCGTTCGACACCAGGTTGACGATGATCTGGTGGACCTTGTCGACGTCGCCGGAGATGTCGGCGATCGGCACGATCGACGGGATGATCTCCTGCCGCTTCGCCTGCGCGAGCGGCGTGAGCTCGGTGATCGCGTCCTCCGCGACGGCGCCGAGCGCGACCTGCTCGCGCGTGAGCCGCACGCGGCCGGCCTCGAGCCGCGAGAAGTGGAGCATCTCGTCGACGAGCCGCTTGAGCCGGTGCGCGTTGCGCCGGATCGACGCGACCGGACGCTCCATCGGCTCGGCGAGCTCGCCGAAGCGGCCCTCGACGAGGAGGTCGAGGTAGCCGACGATCGACACGAGCGGCGTGCGCAGCTCGTGCGCCACGATCGAGATGAACTCGGCCTTCATCTGGCTCTGCCGCTCGAGCTCCGCGTTCTTGCGCAGGAGCTGCGCCTCGGACTCGGCGAGCGCGCGGGTGCGCTGGAGGACGCCGTGGTCGATGTTGGCCGTGATCGCCTCGAGCTCGGCGCGCTTGTCGGCGAGCTCGCGCGTGCGCTCCTCGATCTGCTGCTCCATGCGGGCGGCGACCTCGAACAGCTCGGCCTGCGACGGCACGGTGGCGCGCCGCTCGGACCGAGCGATGAGCACCTCGATCGTCCGGCGCGCGGCGCGCAGCTCG
>JAIOII010000874.1 GCA_019912685.1 Kofleriaceae bacterium | reverse complement strand
GCCCGCCGCGGCGGCGAGCGCCACCGCGGGAAGCCGGACAGACGTTGGCCATGTCACGGTGCCCCCTATCGCCGCCCCCCGGCCGCGGTTGCGTCCAATCCGGAAGAAAGTCAGCGGCGCCGGCGCAGGGTGGCCCAGGCGATGGCCGAGAACAGGAGCGCGTGGCCGACGAGCGCGCCCCACGCGGTGAGGAGCACGCGCGGGGTGTGGGCGTACTGCGGCTCGTCGGGCATGGGCACGAGGATCGGCAGGTGGTTGGTGTCGACGGTCGCCGACAGCGCGTCGACGGCGGCGCGCGCCGACACCAGCCACGAGACGGCGGACATGACGCCGGTGAGCTGGAACATGATGCCGGCGAGCACGACCTGGGGCACGAGGACGATCGGGATGAAGCTGGTGGCCTTGTCCGGCGTCGCCGCCACCGCGGAGACGGCGAGGCCGAGCCCGACGCCGGCGAGTCCGGCCAGCGCGATCGTCACGTAGAGCTCGAGGAGCGGCGGCAGGAGGACGCCGTCGTCGGGCAGCGCGACGCGCGCGACGACCACGCCGACCAGGAGCGCGCTCTGCGCGAGCACCAGCGCGAAGAGCACGAGCACCTTCGACGCGACGTACGGCCCCGCGCGCAGGCCGGCGAGCCGTTCGCGGCGGAAGATCGGCGCCTCCTTGCAGATCTCGCGCGCCGAGTTGATGACGCCGAACCACACGCCGGTCGTGGCGAGCATGAAGACGAGCTTCTTGGCGTCGATGCGGCCGCCGGTGAGGCCCTGGCTGTTCGAGACGAGCACCAGGAGGAGCCCGATCACCGGCGCCTGCAGCAGCAGGAGCGCGAGGTTCTTCCGGTCGGCGGCGATGAGCTCGACGTAGCGGCGGCAGAGGATCGCGAGCTGGCGCCAGCGCGACAGCGCGAACGTGCGCGCGCGCCGCTCCTTCTCGGCGGTCTGCGCGTGCGACGGCGCGGCGGGGGCGCGCGCCGGGCGGGCGACGACGTAGCTCTCGTGCTGGAGGGAGCCCCGGTACTTCTCCTGCCAGGAGGGCGCCGACTCGGGCTCGTCGGTGGCGCCGTAGATGTCGGCGAAGTCGTCGACGCCGAAGAACTCGAGGGCCTGCGCCGGCGGCCCGAAGTAGACGAGCTTGCCGGCGACGAGGAACGCGATGTGATCGCAGACCGTGATGTTCTGCGTCGCGTGCGTGATGAGCACGACGGTGCGGCCGCCGTCGGCGAGCCGGCGCAGCGTGTACATGAGCTTGCGCTCGAGGCCGGGATCGAGGCCGGAGGTCGGCTCGTCGAGGAAGAGCAAGAGCGGGTCGGCGAGCAGCTCGCACGCGATCGACACGCGCTTGCGCTGGCCGCCCGAGAGCTGCTCGACGAGCTTGTCCGCGTGCGCGGTCATCTCGACGGCGTCGAGCACCTGGTCGATGCGCCGCGCGATCTCGTCGGGCGCGGTGTCGGCCGGCAGGCGCAGGCGCGCGGCGTGGTGGAGCGCGCGCGCCACCGTGAGCGTTCGGTGCAGGATGTCGTCCTGCGGCACGTAGCCGATGATCGAGCGGTACGCGTCGTAGCCGGCGTAGAGGTCGTCGCCGTTCAGCGCGACGCGGCCGCTCGTCGCGCGCTGGAAGCCGCACAGCGCCATCACGAGCGTCGACTTGCCCGAGCCGCTGGCGCCGACGATCGCGACGAACTCGCACGGCTCGATCGAGAGCGTCGTGTCGTCGAGGATCACGCGACCACCGGCGAGCCGGCGCAGCGCGCACGCGTCGAGCCGGATGCAGCCATGCTGGTCGAACGAGTCGAGGCTGTCGCCGTCGTAGGTGAGGCGGAACGTGCCGATCTGGACCTCGTCGCCGGGGACGAGCGCGCGCGGCGCCGTGACCGGCGCGCCGTTCACCCACGTGCCGTGGAGTGAGCCGCGGTCGCGGAGCACGTGCTTGCCGCCCTCCCATGCCAGCTCGGCGTGGCGGCGCGACACGAGCGGCGCGTCGAGGACGATGTCGGCGCCGGCGCGGCCGATCGTGACGAGCGCCCGGCCCGGCGGCGTCGCGAAGTGGTGCATCTTCGCGATCGGCGGCGCGAGCGGGTTGCGATAGACGAGCGTGGCGAGGCTCGCGGTCGCCGGGTCGAAGAGGCGGATCACGTCGCCGTCGTGCAGGACGGCGTCGTCGACGGCGGCGCCGCCGAGGAGCACGCGCGCGCCCGGCGCGGCGACGACGTGGTG
>JAIOII010000873.1 GCA_019912685.1 Kofleriaceae bacterium | reverse complement strand
GCGCTACGGCTATCACGCGCTCGCCTCGGGCGGAATCGGCTGGGGCGTTCCGGCCTCCGTGGGCGCGAGCCTCGCCAATCCGCAACGCCCGGTCGTCTGCTATTCGGGGGACGGCAGCGCCATGTACTCGATCCAGGCGCTCTGGACCGCGGCGCATCACAGGCTGCCGCTCACGGTCGTGATCGCGAACAATGGCGGCTACAGGATCATCAAGCAGCGGCTGCTCGCGATGCATCAGACGAACCACTTCGTCGGCATGGACTTTGCCGACCCGCCGGTCGACTTCGCGGCGCTCGCGCCTGCGCCGGAGCCCGTGCTGCTCGTGGCTCCGCCGGCGGCGACGCCGGGGACGATGCTGCGCTTGCCGCTCGCGAGCGGCGATCCGGTGAGCGCCTCGACGAACGTGCCGACGTCGTCCCAGCGGTCGGAGGACTTCTTCGCCAGCGCGCGGTGGACGCCCGCGGTCACGTGCGGCGGGAGCCCCGGCGCCTTCTCGGCGAGGCTCGGCGTCTCCTCGTAGACGACCTTGAACACGACCTCGGGGATCGTCGAGCCCTGGAACGCGGGCACGCCGGCGAACATCTCGTACACGACCGCGCCGAGCGCGAACACGTCGGTGCGCCCGTCGACGTGCTCGTGCTGGCCCGTCGCCTGCTCGGGCGCCATGTACTGCGGCGTGCCGAGCATCGCCGTGTCCTGCGTCTTCACCGTGGTCGAGCCGCGGATCTTCGAGATGCCGAAGTCGAGCACCTTCGCCTTCACGCTCACGCCGTCGTCGGCCTGCACGAGGAAGATGTTCTGCGGCTTGAGATCGCGGTGGACGATGCCCTCGCGGTGCGCGGCGGCCAGCGCGGAGCCCACCTGGCGCAGGATGCTCATCGCCTCGTCGTACGCGAGCGGCCCGCGCCGCAGGCGGTCGGCGAGCGACTCGCCGTCGAGCAGCTCGTACACGATGTACGGCGTGCCGTCGGGGAGCTGGTTCCAGTCGTGGACCGCGACGATGTTGGGGTGGCCGAGGCGCGACGCGATCTCGGCCTCGCGCTTGAAGCGGGCCAGCGAGTCGCCGTCGGCGACGTCCGGATGGAGCACCTTGATGGCGACCTTCTTGCCCGGCAGGCGCGCGTGGCTGGCGATGAAGACGGCCCCCATGCCGCCCTTGCCGATCAGCCCCTCGACCGTGTAGGTGTCCGCGATCACGGACCCGACGTCGAGCGAGCGCGCCGGTGAATGAACCATCGCCGCCATCGTATAATGAAGACCTCATGCGCGCAGCCCCGATCGCCGCCGCGGTTCTCGCCATGGTCTTCACGTCGACCGCCGACGCGCGACCGAAGAAGAAGAAGGTGAAGGACGAGCCCGAGGACATCTCGGCGTACAAGAAGGATCTCGTCGTCCTCACCGACGACGAGGGCGACGTCTACGTGATGGAGGGCAAGTGGGGCGCGCAGGCCGGCGAGCACGTCGCGTTCTTCGGCGACGGCAAGGTGATGTACCGCCAGCGCATCTTCGGCGGCGGCGCCGACGGCTCGACCGGGCGCATCGACCTCAGCTTCTGGTCGCCGCGCTCGAACGGCGGGGAGATCGGCCGCAACGGCAAGGGCGAGTACTACCTGACGTGCGGCCGCGGCCGCGACGTCGAGACCGTCCCGCTCAAGCCGATGAGCGACGCCGACGCGAAGAAGGTGCTCGACACCGCGTCGTTCCGCAAGCCGCTGTGGAAGCGGCAGGCGCAGGCGCTCGCGCGCGACGACTCCGGCAACTACTACTACGTCGACCGCATGCGCGACGAGCACGGCGGCAAGGGCCACCGCATCTTCGCCGGCATGAAGGGCGGCCTGAAGGAGCTGCCGATGACCAACGTCGTCTCGGACTCCGTCGGCGAGATCTACGCGACGCGCAAGGGCGAGCTCCGCTTCGTCACCGAGCCGAACAAGGCGTGGTGGATCAAGGGCTCGGTGAAGACCGAGCTCACGATCATCCCGATCGAGGACAACGTCGCGCTCATCTACGGTGACCTCGGCGTGTACGACGGCTCGCTCGGCACGCCCTGCGACGACATGTGATATGCCCGCGCGGTGAGGCTGCTCGTCGCCCTCTGTGCCTTCACCGCGCTCGGCGCCGCGGCCTGCGGCGACGACGGCGTGCCCAAGCCGGCACGCATGCTGCCAGTGACGGAGGCCGAGGCGACCGCGTTCGCGGCGCAGTTCGTCGCCGCCGCGTCGCCGTGCGAGCCGGCGCGGCTCGGCCCGCTCTTCGACAGCCGGAACCTCGGGCGGCGCGCGATCAACAAGACGCGCCTGCGGCCCGACATGAAGCGGGAGCTGGTGAAGGAGCTCGAGCGCCGCCGGTTCGACGTCTCGACGCAGCTCTGCCAGGGCCTGGCCGACGACGTCCGCTTCGACCTGCTGCGGGTCCGTCAGGTCGGCGCCGACCACCATCCGCTGCTGCGCATGATCGGCGGCGGCACGTTCAACTACTACGACCTCGAGCTCGGCAAGCCGACGGCGGAGGGCGAGCCGCGCGCGGTCGACATGCTCGACTACTACAGCGGCAACCTGCTCAGCGACACCGTCGCCGAGGGCATGGGCGTCGGCGCGTCCGCCGCGATGCGCGGCGAGCGCTTCGACCCGGCCGAGCTGACGGCGGCGCGCGCGGCGGGCGACTGGCAGAAGGTCCGCGACCTCGTCGCGTCGATGCCGCCGACCCTGCGCGCCGCCCGGATCTTCCGGCTGGCGGAGCTGCAGGCGGTGATGCAGCTCGAGGATCCGGCGTACGTCGACCTGCTGACGGCCTTCGAGCGCGACTTCCCCGACGACCCGTCGATGCTGCTGCTCGTGATCGACGGCCACGTGATGCGCAAGGACGTGCACGCGCTGATCGCGGCGATCGATCGCCTCGAGCGCAAGCTCGGCGGCGATCCGTACCTCGACCTGCACCGCGCCGGCGCGTACACGCTCGATCCGACGCCGGCCAACCTCTCCGAGGGCGAGCTCCTCGCCCGCGCCGTGACCACGAAGCTGCCCGAGCTGCAGGACGGCTGGTGGACGCTCGCGACGATCCAGCTCATGCGCGGCGACCACGCCGGCGTCGTGCCGACCCTCGACGAGCTGAAGCGGCGGTTCGCGATCGTGTTCGATCGCGACGCGATGGCGGCGGAGGCGATCTACGCCGGCTTCCTCGCGTCGCCCGAGTTCACGGCGTGGTGGGCTACATCGCGGTGAGCCCGCCGTCGACGACGTGCTCGCCGCCGGTGATGAAGCGGGACTCGTCGCTGGCCAGGAAGAGGACGAGGTTCGACACGTCGTCGACGTGGCCGAGGCGACGCAGCGGCGCCGCGCGCTCGAGCTGGGCGCGCGCCTTGGCCTCGTCGCCGATCAGCTGGCCGATGGTCTGCGCCATCGCGTCGACCATCGGCGTGTCGATGAACGACGGGTGCACCGAGTTGCAGCGGATACCGTAGCCGGCGCGCGCGCAGTGGAGCGCGATCGACTTGGAGAGCAGGCGCACGGCGCCCTTGCTGGCGCAGTACCCGGCGAGGTCGGGGACGCCGATGAGGCCGGCGACCGACGAGATGTTGATGATCGAGCCGCCGCCGGTCCGCTTCATCGCGCCGATCGCGGTGCGGCAGCCGACGAACGTGCCCTCGACGTTGACGGCGTACATGCGGCGGAAGTCGTCGACCGTGGCGTGCTCGACGTCGCCCATGGTGCCGATGCCGGCGGAGTTGACGAGCACGTCGAGGCGGCCATGGGTGGCGACGACCTCGTCGACGACGCGCGCCCAGCCGGCCTCGTCGGTGACGTCGTGCTCGCGGAACCCATGCGGCGGGCCGAGCTCGGCGGCGACCGAGGCGCCGAGCGCCGCGTTGCGATCGGTGATGACCACCGTCGCGCCCTCGCGCGCGAAGTGACGCGCGCATGCCTTGCCGATGCCCGACGCGCCGCCGGTGACCAGCGCGATCTTGCCGTGGACTCGTCCGTTCATCTCGCCTTGCCTCCGATGGGCTCGCGAGTCTACACGAGCGTGCGCGTCAGAGCTGTTCCATGTAGGTCTCGACCTCGTCGTACGCGTCGTCGACGCTGTCGATCGCCGGAGCGGTGGTCGAGCACTGCAGCGCGCGCTCGAACGCCGCGGTCGTCGCGTGGTTCGTGATGTCCCAGCCGACCTGACCGCCGACGTACTCGGGGTTGCAGTCGAAGAGCAGGCCCGCGAACGCGGCGCCGCAGAGCTGGTAGTCGTTCGCGATCTGGAGGAGGTCCTTGCCGGCGCCGTTCTTGGTCTCGCACAGGTCGCTGAACACGAGGTGGCCGGCGCCGCCGATGCCGACGAGGTGACGCGGCGCCGCCGAGCCGTTCCACGCGGTGGTGACTCGCGAGAACTCGACGACGGTGTCGTTGGTCCCGCCCATGAAGAGCACGGTCTCGAGCGCCGCCCCGTCCATGGCGGCCGCGCCGCCGGCGAGCGAGGCGATCACGCGCACGCCGGGCTTGCCGGTCGCGCCGTCGCCGGGCACTCGGCAGGCGGTAG
>JAIOII010000088.1 GCA_019912685.1 Kofleriaceae bacterium | reverse complement strand
CGAGCTCGAGGTGCCCGGCGACGCGAGCGCCGAGGTGCCCACCGCCGACCTCGTGCAACGCTACCAGCGGCGGCGCGGCTGACGACGTGCGCGTCGAGCGCGCGCTGATCGACGCGCACGGCGAGGGCGCCGAGCCGGGTGCGCCGCCGCTGGTAGCGTTGCACGAGGTCGGCGGTGGGCACCTCGGCGCTCGCGTCGCCGGGCACCTCGAGCTCGAGGTCCACGCGCAGGTTGGCGATCGCCTCGAGATCGCCCAAGGCCAGCCTGACTCCGTCCCCCTCGGAACGGAGCGTGAAGGGCAAGGCAGTCGTCACCCGCCGGCGACGATATCATCAGATCGCCTCGGGCCGGCTCGCGCGCCACGCGCGCTCGGCCGCTTCGTCGTGGGTGCTACCCCGGGGCTCGCTTCGCTCGCGGCCCCACTCCTCGCGGCTGGCCCTTCGGGGACCTACGGGATTACTGCACGTTGAAGGAGGTACACGGCGCGTACGTGATCGGCAGCTTGTTGCCCTGATCGTCGTAGCCCTGCACCGCTTCCCAGAGCGGCTTGATCTCCCGCTTCTCCGCCAGCGCCATGCAGCGCGTGCGCAGCCAGTCGACGAGGTACCGCGCGCCGCGCTCGCGGGCGAGGATCGCCGTGTGCTGCTCGGCGTCCTTCTCGAACGCCGTGACGTCCGCGAGCTGCTTGGCCGTCACCTGGACGACGACGTACATCGCCGGCGCGACCACGCTCGGCTTCACCTCGTACACCTTGGGGCCGATGGCGCCCGTGGTGAGCTCCTCGAAGAGGGCGCCGGCCAGCTCGGCCGACTCGCCGAGCGGGGTGCGGTTGGCGGTACGCGCCACGGGACCGAAGGTCTCGAGCGCGGGCGGATCGAGGGGGCCCATCGCCGGCAGCACCTCGTCCGTCGCCACGAGCGGCGCCGGCTCAGCCGGCGCCCCCGTGCCCGTGCCCGTGCCCGTGCCCGTGCCCGTGCCGGTCTCCGGCGCCGCCGCCGAGCCCGTCCCTCCACCGCTCTGCACCGGCACGTCGACGAAGTCCTTCTCGATCACGCCGGTCTTCTCCGCCGGGAACACGTCCTTCAGGCTCTTGCCCTTCACCGCGTCGAGGGCCGCCAGCGCCGCGCGCTTGGCCGCCTCCTTGCCCCACGCCTCGCGCGCCAGCGGCTCCGCCAGCTCGCGCTTCACCTGATCGTAGGTGAGGTCACCCTCGCGGCGGTCGTCGATCGTGAGGATCGTGTAGGCCTCTTCGGTCTCCACGATCTCCGAGACCTTGCCCCTCTCCAGCTTCTTCGCCGCCTCGTCGAGCAGCGGATCGTTCAGGTTGGGCGCGCCCTCGTCGTGCCAGCCCATCTCGCCCCCGCGCGCGGCCCGCTGCGGGTCGCGCTCGCTGGCCTTGGCCGCCGCCACGAACGTCGTGCGTCCGGCCTCGATCGCGGCCTTGATGCCCTCGAGCTTGGTCTTCGCGGGATCGGCCTTGGTCGGCTGGCCCGCCGGCGCCTCGTCCGTGTCCGCCGGCTTCGGCAGCGAGATGCGGCGCACGTGGACCTGCTTCTTGCCCTTCCACGCGTCCGCGGCGTAGGTCGCCTTGACCTCGGCCTCGTGCGCCGCCGCCCACCGATCGAGATCCGCGTCGGTCACGAGCAGGTTGTCGCCGTAGCGCCGCGGGTCGAAGCGGACCGCCTCGAACGAGACCGTCGTGTTCTTCGCGATGTAGCTCTGCATCGCCTCCTCGCGGCTCGCCGGCACCGATCCCATGAGGATCTGTCCCATGAGCGAGGCGAGGATCTCGCGGTTCTGCTGCTTCTTGTACGACGCGACCGACATGCCGCGGTTCTGCACCCAGCGCTTGAACTGGGTGTAGTCGAAGAACTGATCCTCGTTGTAGAAGGCGCGGCGGAAGTCGAGGACGGTGTCGCCTTCCTGGAGCAGCGCGCCCTGGAAGTGGAGCTTGCCGTCGGCGATCACGCGGTCGACGTAGCCGTCGGGCACGCGCAGGCCGCGGCGATCGGCCTCCTGCGCGAGCAGCTCGCGCATGATGAGCGACTCGAACGCGACCGCGGCGCGGTCGGCGTCGCTCTCACCGGGGATGAGGTTCATCGCCCAGCGAAAGGCCGCGTCGTCGACGGTGGTCTCGCCCACCGTGAGGAACGTCCGCTTGCCCCCGCCGCTGCACCCCTGCGACGAGCCGGGCGACTGGGGACCGAAGTTGATGACGAAGACCGCGATCAGGATGCCGAAGATGAGCCAGATGAAGACCGACGCGCCTTGCTTGCGCATTTGTTCGAGCATGGGGATCCTGACCTGTCAGATGGGTCGGGCACTCTATAACGGCTGACACCCCGCGTCGCAAGTCGCTTGCATCAACCGTTCCACGCGTGCTACTTCCAGCCCGCGCGACGGCTCTAGCGCCAACCCATCTGCTTGGAATTCTGGCGGGAATTCCGGCGTTGGGAAGGTGACCACCCCGAGCGCTCCCGGACCAAACCCACATGCTCTTCGATTGGGTCTACGGCATGTTCTCGAACGATCTGGCGATCGATCTCGGGACGGCCACGACACTCACCTTCGTCCGTGGTCGCGGCATCGTCGCCAACGAGCCGTCGGTCGTCGCGGTGCAAGCCAACTCGAGCGGGCCCAAGCGCGTGCTCGCCGTCGGCAAGGAAGCGAAGGAGATGCTCGGTCGCACGCCGGGCAACATCGTCGCCATCCGTCCGATGAAGGACGGCGTCATCGCCGACTTCGAGGTGACCGAGGCGATGCTGCGCTACTTCATCCAGAAGGCGCACCAGCGTCGCACGCTCGTGCGGCCGCGCGTGATCGTGTGTGTCCCGTCGGGGATCACCGAGGTCGAGAAGCGCGCGGTGCGCGACTCGGCGCTCGCCGCGAGCGCGCGCGAGGTCTACCTGATCGAGGAGCCGATGGCGGCGGCGATCGGCGCGGGCCTGCCGATCACGGAGCCGTCGGGCAACATGATCGTCGACATCGGCGGCGGCACGACCGAGGTCGCGGTGATCGCGCTCGCCGGCATCGTGCTCTGGAAGTCGATCCGCGTCGCCGGCGACAAGATGGACGAGGCGATCGTCCAGTACATCAAGCGCAAGTACAACCTGCTCATCGGCGAGCGCACCGCCGAGATCATCAAGAAGGAGATCGGCTCGGCGTATCCGCTCGAGGAGCCGCTCACCGTCGAGGTGAAGGGCCGGGATCTCGTCGCCGGCGTGCCCAAGACGCTCGTGGTCAACTCCGACGAGATCCGCGAGGCGCTGCAGGAGCCGGTCAACAGCATCGTCGACGCCGTGCGCTCGGTGCTCGAGCGCACGCCGCCCGAGCTGTCGGCCGACATCGTCGACAAGGGCATCGTGCTCTCCGGCGGCTCGGCGCAGCTCAAGAACCTCGACGTGCTGCTCCGCGAGGAGACCGGCCTGCCGGTGATGGTGTGCGAGAACCCGCAGCTCGCGGTCGTGCTCGGCACCGGGCGCGTGCTCGACGAGCTCGGCCTCCTGCGCGAGATCGCGCTCAAGTAGCGAGGGTCGCCTCGTGGCGATGACCGTCGATGACACTTAGGCGCCGGCTGCTCGACTGGGGGCTCGCCGCGCTCTTCCTGATCCTGCCGGCGCTCGTCCTGCGCGCGAGCCTGCGCAGCCCGAACGAGACGACCGCGCTCGATCAGGCGGTCCTGCGCGTCTCGGCGCCGCTCCAGGCCGGCGTGTCGTGGATCGTCGAGAAGCTGGGCAGCGTGTGGAACGGGTACGTCGCGCTGGTCGACGTCGAGGACGAGAACCGCGAGCTGCGCGCCGAGAACGCGCGGCTGCGCAAGGAGCTGGCGGTGATGGCGCGCAAGGCCTTCGACATCGAGGCGCTCGAGGACGTCGCGATGCTCAAGCGCGCGACGCCGGCCGACACCCTCGGCGCGCGCGTGATCGCGGCGTCGATCTCGCCGGCGTTCCGCGTCGTGCGCCTGCGCATCGATCGGGGCGGCACCGACGTCGAGCCCGGCATGCCGGTGATCTCGTCGGAGGGCCTCGTCGGCCGCATCCAGGACGTCTACGGCGCGCACGCCGACGTCCTGCTCACGACCGATCCGCGCTCGAAGCTCGAGGTCGTCGTGAAGCGCACCGGCGGCGTCGGCATCCTCACCGGCACGGGCGCCGCCGATCGCTACGCGTGCAAGATCGAGTGGCTCGAGAACTCGACGGATCCGACCGTGGACATGACCGTGAAGGAAGGCGACGAGATCTTCACGTCGGGCCTCGGCGGCGCGTTCCCCGCCGGCATCAAGGTCGGCACCGTGCGCGCGGTCGCGTCGAAGAGCTACAGCATGTTCCAGGAGGTCGAGGTCGCGCCCGCCGTGTCGTTCTCGCGCCTGCGCGCCGTCCTCGTCCTCCTCGCGCCGCCGCCCCCGCCCGATCCCGGCGCCAAGAAGAAGGATCGCTCGAAGCCGGCGTTCGACGTCCGTCCTTATTAGAACGGCAGGGTGCCGAGGCCGGCGGTGAGCGCGATCATGCGCGTGCCCAGAGCCTCGTCGTAGGTGACGCCGAGCAAGAGCGAGGTGCGGCGAGCGCGGCCGATCCACAGGCGCGCGTCGACCGTCAGCTCGTCGCTGCCGAGCGTGGGCGAGCCACCTGCGCGCCGTGGATCGCTCTCGACGAGCCACGCCGCGCGCACGCGCGCGGTCGCGGCGGCGCGGTCGTGGAGGCGCTTGCCGACCTCGGCGGCCAAAGGGATCCGCAGCATCACCGGGATCGGGTCCTCCGGGAGCTCGAAGCTGTCCTCCTCGCTCGCCGTCTGCCCACCGATCGCGCCGCCGATCGTGAACGAGGCGACGAGATCGTCGCGCTTCACGGCCGGCCCGAGCGCCAGCTCGACATCGAGCCGCAGCGCGCTCGTGCTGGCGCGGCCGGCCTCACCTTCGATCCGCACCACGATCGGGCTCACGAACACGGCGAGCCGCCCGACCGCCTCGTACAAGGCCGACGCGCTCCGGTAGCGATCGGGATCGGCGATCCGCGTGACCTGCACGCCGAGCGAGAGCGCGAGCGGCACGGACCGTCCCGGCGCACGCGAGCGCAGCAGCGCTTCGGTGGCGGCGGCGGTCGCCATGGGACCGGTCGCGGCCTCGATCAGCGCATCGGAGAGGCGCCGGGACGACGCGCGGTCCCACGTCGTCGGATCTTCCACCTCGATGAGGATGACGAGCTCACCGCGCCGGCTCGCGTAGCAGGCCTGCTCGGCGTCGCGCAGGCGGCTCTGCCAGACCACGTCGAGCTCCTCGGAGAAGAGGCTGGCGGGCGCCTCCGTCCACGCCGCGCCGGCCGGTCGCGGGCAGCCCACGTCCGACAGGAACACGTGGACCTCGGCGCCTCGCGCCGCGATCACGTCGGCGCGCGTGCCCGGATGAAAGCGGGTGGTATGGGCGTCGGCGTAGTGCCAGCCCTCCGGCAGTGCCAGCGTCAGCCGCGTCTCGTCCATCGTCACGACGTCGGCGACGGCCTCGCGGCATGGCACCACGGCGATCGCGCCGATCGCGACCAGGATCCCGACCCTCGGAGTTGCTCGCACCGTCACAGGATCGTGGAAACCGACGGGGCTGTCGACATCCCGGACAGCTCCGACACGCACACGGTGAAGACCTGGCGAGCCGGCGTCGTGCCGGCGATTGCCAGGGCGGCTTCCGCGGACTTGCGTGGTCCGGCCGGTGGCATGCGTCGTGCTCCATGTCGCCGTCGACCATGAACACTTCTCGCCTCGTCGCTGTCTCCCTCGCGCTCCTCCTCGCCACCACCACCGCCTGCAGCTCGACCCGCGGCCGGCAGGTCGCCTACGCCGCCGGCGGCGCCGCCCTCGTCGGCGGCACCGCGCTCGCGATCGGTTCGAGCTCGCAGCACGACGGGGAGGGCGACGTGCCCTTCGACGAGATCGGCGTGGGGCTCGGCATCGGCCTCGCCGTCGCCGGCGCGCTCGTGCTGGGGGTGGCCGTCGC
>JAIOII010000872.1 GCA_019912685.1 Kofleriaceae bacterium | reverse complement strand
GCTTCATGCCGCCCGGCAGCTTCGTGCCCGCGGGCAAGGGCTCGAGCGCGATGCCCGCGTCGGCGTCCGCGTCGGCGTCCGCGTCGGCGTTTGCGGCTGCGGGCGCGGCTGCGTCTGCGGTTGCGTGTGCGCCTGCGTCGGCGCCGGCGGTTGCGACGGCGGGCGCCTTGCGCTTCTCACCGCCGCACGCGGCGAGGACGAGGAGGACCGCCGCGAAGCACGCCCGATCGGGCACGGGCACGGGCACGGGCACGGGCACGGGCACGGGCACGGGGAGCGTGGGGCTAGAGGTAGGCCGGATCGCGGTGCTCGCCCAGCACACGGCGGAACTCGTCGCAGATCTCGCCGACCGTCACGCTGGCGCGCACGGCGTCGAGGATCGGAGGCATCACGTTCAGCTCGTCGCGCTCGAGGGCGGTCCGCACCGCGGCGAGCTTCTGCTCGACCAGGGCAGCGTCGCGCCGGGCCTTGAACGCCTTCACCCGCGCGATCTGGTCGCGCTCGACCTCCTCCTCGATCTTGAGCGTCGGGATGTTGTCGTCCCCGCCGTCGGTCACGTGCTTGTTCACGCCGACGATGACGCGCTCGCCGCTGTCGACCTGGCGCTGGAACTCGTACGCCGCCCGCGCGATCTCGCGCTGCGGGTAGCCTTCCTCGACCGCCTTCACGATGCCGCCCATCGCGTCGATCTTCTCGATGTACGTCCACGCGGCGGCCTCGACCTGGTCGGTCAGGGTCTCGATGAAGTAGCTGCCGCCGAGCGGATCGGCGACGCTCGCCACGCCGCTCTCCTCGAGGATGATCTGCTGCGTGCGCAGGGCCAGCGTCGCGGCGTCCTCGGTCGGCAGCGCGTACGTCTCGTCGTAGCTGTTGGTGTGCAGCGACTGCGTGCCGCCGAGCACCGCGGCGAGCGCCTGCAGGGTCGTGCGCACGACGTTGTTGAGCGGCTGCTGCGCCATGAGCGACACGCCCGCGGTCTGCGCGTGCGTGCGCAGCATCCACGAGCGCGGGTCCTTGGCGCCGAAGCGGTCGCGCACGATCTTGGCCCACATGCGGCGTCCGGCGCGGAACTTCGCGATCTCCTCGAAGAAGTCGTTGTGCACGTCCCAGAAGAACGAGAGCCGCGGCGCGAACTCGTCGACCGGGATGCCGGCGTCGACGCCGAGCTGGAGGTAGCCGATGCCGTCGGCGAGCGTGAACGCGAGCTCCTGCACGCCCGTCGCGCCCGCTTCACGGATGTGATAGCCGCTGATCGAGATCGTGTTCCACTGCGGCATCGTCTTCGTGCACCACGCGATCATGTCGCGGATGATCCGCATGTGGCCGCGGATCGGGCTGATCCACTCCTTCTGCGCGATGAACTCCTTGAGCATGTCGTTCTGCAGCGTGCCGCGCAGCTTCTCCGGACCGACGCCCTGCTGCTCGGCCACCGCGACGTAGAGCGCGAGCAGGACCGCCGCCGGCGCGTTGATCGTCATCGACGTCGACACCTGATCGAGCGGAATGTCGCCGAACAGGCGCGTCATGTCCTCGAGCGTCGCCACGCTCACGCCCTCGCGGCCGACCTCGCCGAGCGAGCGCGGGTGCTCCGGGTCGTAGCCCATGAGCGTCGGCATGTCGAACGCGGTCGACAGCCCCGTCTGCCCGTTGGCGAGGAGGAACTTGAAGCGCTGGTTCGTGTCGTCGGGGGTGCCGAAGCCGGCGAACATGCGCATCGTCCACGGCTTGCCGCGGTACATCGTCGCGTGCGGGCCGCGCGTGAACGGGAACGAGCCGGGGTCGGCGAGATCCTTCTCGTACGCCCAGCCCCGCGCCTGGAGATCCGCCGGGCCGTAGGAGCTGGCCAGCGGGATGCCGGAAAGGGTCCGACGTTCGTGCGAAGGCGACGCAGGATGCGGCTTCTTGACCGGGGCCATGTCTCCCCGTTTACCACGGAGGCAGAGAGAGGCGGTGTTTCACCAGTTCAGGGTGATGGCGGATCTGGGGGAATCGTGACAGGTTGCGCTCGTGCTCGTACGGGGTTGCAGTGACCTGTCGGCGCTTCGTGAACGCATCGCCATCCCGCCGTCCTTGCACGGTCGCTGGGCGGCCGGGCGTCACACGCCGCGAGGCGTCGTCGGGTTCGAGCGCTCACCGATCGAGCTCGTCCTCTGGGTGCCGGTCGACGACTGGTCGTCGGTCGCGTCGACCGTCGGTCCCGAGGGACCGGACACGACGATCGCGCTTCACGTCTATGCCGCGCGCGAGGTGGCCGCCGCGCAGATCGCCGGCCGCCTCGTCGAGGGCTACCACGTGCGCGTCACGGGGCCGTCCTATCCGGCCGACGTGTTCGAAGGAGGCGGGTTCAGCCACGGACGCGCGGTCCGCGTCGATGGTGGCCTGCTGGTCGGCCTGACCTCGGCTTGACGTCCGCCTGACGCCCGCCTATACCGGCCGACGGCGCCGCTATGACCGTGCACCTTCGCGACGTCGTGGCGTACCTCGACGCGACGCTCGAGATCGACCGCTTCAAGGACTACGCGCCCAACGGCCTGCAGGTCGAGGGCGCGCCGGAGATCGACACGGTCGTCACCGGCGTCTCCGCGAACACGCAGCTCTTCGAGCGCGCGCTCGAGCTCGGCGCCGATCTCGTCGTCGTGCACCACGGCCTCATCTGGGGCGGCGGCATCGGCCGCGTCACCGGGCCGACCGCGGCGCGCCTGCGCCAGCTGCTCGCCAACGGCGTCTCGCTCGCCGCGTACCACCTGCCGCTCGACAAGCACGCGCGCCTCGGCAACAACACCGGGCTCGCCGACGCGATCGGGCTCGCGCTGGCGGGCCGCGACGCGTTCGGCGACGTGAGGGGGCACGCGCTCGGGCTCTCCGGCGCGTGGCCGCAGCCGCTCACGCGCGATGACGCGATCGCGCGCATCACGGCCGGCGTGCTCGGCCAGCGCGCCGCGCCGTTCGTCTTCCCGTACGGGCCCGACGTCGTGCGCAAGGTCGGCCTCTGCACCGGCGCGGCCGGCGATCTGATCGAGGCGGCGTCGCTGCACGGCTGCGACCTCTACCTCACCGGCGAGCTCGCCGAGCGCGCCGCCGAGCTCGCGCGCGAGCTCCAGATCACGCTGGTCGCCGCCGGCCACTACGCGACCGAGGTGTTCGGCCCGCAGCGCCTCGCCGACGAGCTGCGCATGCAGTTCCCGTCGCTGTCGGTGCACTTCGTCGGCGTGCCGACGCCGATCTGAACCCGAGCCACGATCATGTCGACACCACCCAGCCCCGTTCGTCTTCCCGCCGGCGTGCGCGACTTCCTCCCCCGCGCCGCCGCGCGCCGCCGCGCGATCTGCGAGCGCGTCCTCGGTGAGCTCGAGGCGTGGGGGTACACGCGCCTCGTCACCCCGGTCTTCGAGTGCGCCGACGTCCTCGAGCGCGGGCTCGGCGCCGACGCGCGCGCTCGAGGACGTCGGCGCACTCGAAGACCGGGG
>JAIOII010000012.1 GCA_019912685.1 Kofleriaceae bacterium | reverse complement strand
GGCCTCGGCCGCGCTGGCGAACGCGGCGGCGTCGATCACGTCGGCCCAGCGCGCGAGCTCGACCAGGTGGGGCGGCGCCGTCCAGCCCTGGCGCTCGGCGAGCACGCGCGTGACGAGGCCGGCGCACGACGGCGCGCTCGGATCGAACGCCATGTCGTCGGTGCGCCGGCGCTCGAAGTCGTCGCGCAGCGTGGCCGGCTGGAACGCCGTCGCGTGGTGATCGAACCACCAGCGCAGCTCGGGGCGCGACGTGTAGCGGAAGTCGACGCAGGCGTGGTCGTCGGCGTCCATCGCGACGCCGGCGAACGGGTCGCCGGTCGAGTGCTGCATGCCCACCGGTTCGATCACCGCACCCGGCTCGCGCGCGCGGTAGAACGCGCTGAACAGCGCCGCCGAGGCGGTGCCGTCGAAGCAGGCATCGTGGAAGAACAGCTTGAGGCGGGGCACGCGGTGGGAAGAGCCGGTCAGCCGGGGACGTCGCCGGGGCAGCTCCACTCCACATTGTAGCTGTGGACGATCGGTGTCGACTCGCGGTCCTGCGAGATGAGACGGATGATGAGGAGCAGGTAGCGTGAGGCCGGCACGGGGCCGGGTGGCTGGGCCAGGTCGGCGGGCGACACCGTCCACGGCCCGAACAGCGGGGCCTGCTCGAGCGTCGCGAGGTCGTCGCCCGCGCGGACGTACACCTCGACCTCGGTGCCGGGTGGCTCGGTCGCGCTCCAGTCGACGCGGAGCCACGTCGCCTGGTCGTTGTTCGCGCAGCCCTGGATCGGCACGACGTACTCGCCGCTCGGGCGCGTGACGGTGCGAAGGCCGAGGCCGGTGAAGTCGGAGTACGTGTACGGGTTGAGGCCGACCTGGAACGTGTCGACCATGTTGCCGGTCACCGGGTGCGCCGCGGCCTCGCCGGTGTTGGGATCGATATGCAGCCGCGACGCCGTCGAGCTCGCGAGCGCGGTCGCGATCGGCGTGCCCGCCTGGGTGTCGCCCTGGTTGATCGCCCACACGTCGCCGTCGAAGTCGACGCCTGCCCCGGTCGGCGTCCGCTGGCCGGGGATGTCGTAGACGCGGAGCTCCACCGCGGTGTCGGCGTCGACGCGCACGAGCCGCGAGCCCGGATAGCCGGCGCCGGTGCCGTGCACGGCGCCCCACACGTTGCCGCGCGTGTCGATGCCGACGCCGCGCACGCCCCAGCCCGGGCCGGTGACGGTCGCGGTGGTCCACGTGTCCGTCGCCGGCGTGTAGCGGTACATCACGTTCTGGGGCCAGCCGCCGAGCCAGACCCGGTCCATGAGATCGACCGTGATGCCGTACGAACCGCCGCCCGACTGTATCGACGTGCGCGAGAACGTCGCCGGGTTCTGCGTCGTGTCGATGCGGGTCAGGTAGGCCGCGCCGCAGCACGTCGACGGGGCCCACAGCCGACCCTGGCTGTCGATGGCGGCGCCATACGGATTCACGGGCACGCCGAGCACGGCCTGGAAGGTGCCGGTCTGTGGCACGCGCTGCATGAGCGCGCCGGTCTCGCCGTTCACCTGGTAGAAGGCTTGCTCGGTGAACATGCCGACCCAGACGTTGCCGGGGTTGCGCTGGCCCATCACCGGCATGCCGGCGTCGATCGCGAGCGCGCGCGCCTGCCAGTCGTTGATCGCGCCGACGACGACCGTGAACTTGATGCACTCGTCGGCCTCGGCGAAGAACTCGGCGGGGTCGGCCGGGTCGATGACGTGGTCGCCGTTCACGTCGCGCGACGTCTCGATGACCCCGTTCATGTTGTAGTCGACGCAGTCGGTCGGGCTGTTGAGGATCTTGGTGATCGACGGCTGCGCGCTGGGCGCGCGGTTGGCGACCCAGACGTCGCCGTAGAAGTCGACCGCGGTGCGCGACGGGCGGTTCGACGCGTAGCCGCCGCCGGCGGTGCCGGCGTCCCAGGCCGGGAAGTTGTTGCCGGTGTGGTTGACGACGCGCGCGTGCGTGACCGACGCGTAGCGCGCGACCTCGTAGCCGGTGCGCGTGTCGATCTTGGTGACGGTGCCCGCGCGGTCGTTCGCGATCCACAGGTAGTGGTTCACGATCGTCGAGCTGTCGAGCACGAGGTCGCCGTTGGGATCGGTGCCGACGCCGTCGCACTCGATCGCCGGGTTCTGCGCCATGCACGGGAACGGGTCGGTGTCGACGCCGCTCTCGTCACAGCCCGGCAGGCAGTTGCCGCACGAGCTCATCACGCCCTCGTCGGCCGTGCCGTCGCAGTTGTCGTCGCTGCCGTTGCAGACCTCCGCCTGCGGCACGACCTGGCCGAGGCACGCGTCCCAGAGGTTGCTCGCCGGGTTGCACGAGCGCACGCCGCGCATGCACGGCGGGGTGCCCGACGTCGCCGGGTCGCCCTCGTAGCAGGGGATCTCCGAGTCGACCGCGGGATCGCACGGGCAGCCCTGGTAGATGCCGGCGGCGCAGCAGTCGTCGTGGAGCGACGGATCGTTGTCGTCGCAGTCCGGACCGGCGGGACAGCCGGCGCCGTAGCCGTCGCCGTCGACATCGGTGCCGGTGGTGCACGGCTGAGCCGCCGTACCCGAGTTACACGAGCACGCCGACAAGGTTGCGAGCGCGACGAGGGCGCAGCACGACAGGACCCCGAGGAACAGACGCATCGCAGACCTCCGAGCCCAGCGAGGGAGGCCGAGGCTCGCGCCGATTGTACGGAAATCCGGGCGGCGCCCGCCAGGGTTTCGGGGGCGGGCGCAGGTATAACGTCTGTCATGGACCCCGATACCTACAACTGGCTTCGCGTCGGCCACGTCCTTGGCTTCGTCCTGTGGATCGGCGGGATGATCACCGTGCTGCAGCTCCTGCGCGTGCACAGCCACGTCGAGGGCGCGGCGCGTGACGTGCTCGCTCGCCACGAGCGGAAGATGGCGCTCGTCATGGACCTCGGCGCCACGCTCGCGATGGCGACCGGGTTCGTCACGGCGCTCGCCGGCACGGTCAACTACTTCAAGACCGGCGCGTGGTTGCACATCAAGCTCACGATCGTGGCGCTCGTCGTCATCGGCGTTCACGGCTGGACCCGCGCCCAGGTCGGTCGGTTCCGCAAGGGCCAGGTCCGGCCCGTCCCGGCGGCGATCATGTGGATCGTGCTCGTGGCCGCGGCGGCGATCATCCTGCTCGGTGCGCACAAGGGTCTGCTACGCAAGGCGGGGTGAGGCGCACGATCCTGCACGTCGACCTCGACGCGTTCTTCGCGTCGGTCGAGCAGCGCGACGATCCGAGCTTGCGGGGCAAGCCGGTGATCGTCGGGGGATCGCGGCGGCGCGGGGTGGTGGCGGCGGCGAGCTACGAGGCGCGGACGTTCGGCGTGTTCTCGGCGATGTCGATGGCCGAGGCGCTGCGCCGGTGCCCGCACGCGATCGTCGTGCGCCACCACATGGATCGGTACGCGGAGGCGTCGCGCGGCTTCTTCCGCATCCTCGACGACTTCTCGCCCGAGGTGGAGGCGCTGTCGTTCGACGAGGCGTTCCTCGATCTCACGGGGAGCGAGCGGCTGCTCGGGGCGCCGCGCGAGGTCGGGACGAAGATCAAGCAGCGCGTGCGCGACGAGCTGCGGCTGGTGGCGTCGGTCGGCGTGGCGCCGCACAAGTTCGCGGCGAAGATCGCGAGCGACATCGACAAGCCCGACGGGCTGCGCGTGGTCGAGGAGGCGGGGATGATCGCGTTCCTGCACCCGCTGCCGGTGGGCCGGCTCTTCGGCGTCGGCGAGGTGACGGGCCAGACGCTGCGCGCGATGGGCATCCAGACGATCGGCGATGTGGCGCGGTACCCGGA
>JAIOII010000087.1 GCA_019912685.1 Kofleriaceae bacterium | reverse complement strand
GTCCTACGGCGCGCCGGTGCCGGTCTCGGCGCGACGGCGGCGGCGCGCCGGCCGCAGCTTGTAGCGCAGGAGCTTGCCGCCCGGCCCGCGCGGCAGCGCCTCGATGAACTCGAACCAGCGGGGGTACTTGTACGGCGAGAGCGTCTGCTTCACGAACTCGCGCAGCTCGGCCTCGAGCTCCGCGCCCGGCGCGTGGCCGACGTTCACGACGACGAACGCGAGCGGCTTGATGAGCCCGTCCTCGTCGTCGGCGCCGATCACGGCCGCTTCCCACACCGCCTCGTGCGCCGTGAGCGCGCGCTCGACCTCGATCGGCGAGACCCACTTGCCGCCGACCTTGAAGAGGTCGTCGGCGCGGCCGCAGTGGTGATAGACGCCGCGGCTGTCGACGAGGAAGCGGTCGCGCGTGGTGAGCCAGCCGTCGGCGGCGATCGCGCCGCGATCCTTGCCCTCGGTGCCGCCCCAGTACGCGACGCACATCGACGGCGTGCGCAGCTGGAGCGTGCCGATCTCGTCGGTCCCGACCGGCTTGCCGTCGTCGTCGACGACGCGCGCCTCGACGTGCGGCAAGGTGGTGCCGCACGCGCCGGGACGCTCGTCGTCGGACGCCGGGCCGGCGATCGCGATCTGCATGACCTCGGTGATGCCGAAGCCGACGACGACGTCGACGCCGAGCACCGACTTGATCCGCGGGATGAGCTTGTCGGGCATGCCCTCGCCGCCGGCGATCGCGCCGCGCAACCGCGTGAGCGGCGAGGCGACCTTGGTCGCCGCGACGTCGCGCGCGAGCTGGCCGTAGATCGACGGGGTCGAGAGGAAGAAGTCGGGCCGGAAGGTCTCGATCGCCGCGAGCAGCGCCTTCGACGACGGCTGCGCGGGCAGGAGCAGGGACTCGGTGCCCGCGAGCAGCGGGAACACGAGCCCGGCGCCGAGGCCGAACGCCGTCGACAGCCGCGTGACCGTGAAGATCTTGTCGCCCGCCCCGAGCCCGAGGAACCCTGCGAACGACTGGTAGGCCGCGACGACCGAGGCGTGGCTGTGGAGCACGCCGCGCAGGTCGTCGCCGAAGCCCGCGGAGTAGAGGAGGACGCACTCGTCGGTGGGCTCGACGGCGGCGGCCATCGCCGGCGCTGCCGTGCGCGTGATGACGCCGAAGTCGCGCTCGCCGGCGGCGCGCGGCGCGAGGCAGATCACCTCGCGCAGGCGCGGCAGCTCGCCGCGCACCTGATCGAGCGCCGGCTCGAGCTCGCCGTGCCGGCGTGGATCACGCCGAGGACGGCGCCCGCCGCCTCGAGCGCGTCGCGATCCTCATGCGCGACACCTTGTCGGCGAGCTCGCGGTAGGTCCACGCGCGCTCGCCCTCGCGGAGCGCCACGGCATCGAGCCTGCCGCCGGTCAACGCCGGGGCCAGCACACGCACGGCCAGGTTGTCCTGGCGATCTGCCATGCCGGCCATGGTAGCCGGCGGGCCGGGAGCGCAGCAATATCGCGCCATGCGCATCGTCGCCGGTACCCTGGGAGGCCGCGTCCTCCGCGCGCCGCATGGCGCCGCGACCCGTCCGACCTCCGAGAAGGTGCGGCAGGCGCTCTTCAACATCCTCGGGCCACCGCCCGACGACACCCACGTCCTCGACCTCTTCGCCGGATCCGGCGCGCTCGGCCTCGAGGCGCTCTCGCGGGGAGCGGTCTCGGTCACGTTCGTCGAGCGCGGGCGACCCGCGCTCGCCGCCTTGCGCGGCAACATCGACGCCCTCGGCGTGGGGGCGCAGGCCACGATCGCGGCGGTCGACGTCGCCCGCTTCCTGGCGCTTCCCCCGGCGGGACCGGCGTGGCGCTGGGTCTTCCTGGATCCACCGTACGCCGCCGGTGTCGTGACCGATTCGCTCGCGGCGCTGCCCCGAGCCCGGCTCACGGACGACGCGGTCGTGGTCGTCGAGCACGCGCACCGCGCACCGTCCCCCGATCGCGCGGGTTTCCTGCTACGAACGGACCTGCGCCGCTACGGCGACACCGAGCTGTCCCTTTACCGGGTGAGCCCTCCATGACGACGCCGATCATCACGAAGGACCCGTCGAAGCACGTCGTGGCGGTGTATCCCGGCACGTTCGATCCGATCACCAACGGGCACCTCGACATCCTCGAGCGCTCGCTCCAGCTGTTCGATCACATCGTGGTCACGCTCGCCGTCAACCCGCGCAAGCAGCCGCTGTTCACCGTCGAGGAGCGGGTGGGCTTCATCCGCGACGCCCTGCCCCAGTACGCGCCGCGCCTGTCGTTCGCGTCGTTCGGCGGCCTGCTCGTCGACTTCTGCCGCGAGCAGAAGGCCAGCGTCATCGTGCGCGGCCTGCGCGCCCTCGCCGACTTCGAGTACGAGTTCCAGTTCGCCCACATGAACCGGCGGCTGGCCCCCGAGATCGAGTCCGTGTTCTTCATGACCGACGAGCGCAACCACTACGTGAGCTCGTCGCTGGTCAAGGAGGTCGCCAGCCTCGGTGGCGACGTCACCGGCCTCGTGCCACCCCCGGTGGTGGCCGCGCTGGCCAAGAAGTACGGGAGATAGCAACCATGTCACTGTCATCCTCGCATCCGGCGCCCAACCTGAAGACCGCCTCTCGCCTCGACGCCATCAAGCCCTCGATCACGCTCGCGGTGACCGCCAAGGCCGCCCGCCTCAAGGCCGCGGGCGTCGACGTGATCAGCTTCGGCGCCGGCGAGCCCGACTTCGACACCCCCGAGCACATCAAGGCCGCGGCGCGCGACGCGCTCGCCAAGGGTGCGGTCGCCAAGTACACCGAGGTCGGCGGCACGGCGCAGCTGCGCGCGGCGGTCGCCACGGAGCTCGGCCGCGTGCACGGCACGCAGATCTCGCCGGAGAACGTGCTCGTGTCGTGCGGCGCGAAGCACTCGCTCTACAACCTCTTCATCGCGCTGCTCGACCCGGGCGACGAGGTGATCATCCCGGCGCCGTACTGGGTCAGCTACCCCGACATGGTGATGATGGCCGGCGGCACGCCGGTGATCGTCCCGACCTCGCCCGACGACGACTTCACGATGCGCCCGGACGCGCTGCGCGCGCACGTGACGCCGCGGACGCGCGCGATCGTGCTCAACACGCCGTCGAACCCGACCGGCGCGGTCTACACGAAGGCGCAGATCGAGGCGCTCGCCGAGGTCGTGCTCGAGAAGAACCTGCTCGTCGTCTCCGACGACATCTACCGCTCGCTGGTGTACGGCGGGGCGACGTACGCGTCGATGGCGGCGGTCGGCCCCGAGCTGGCGGCGCGCACGATCCTCGTCGACGGCGTGAGCAAGACGTACGCGATGACCGGCTGGCGCATCGGCTACACCGCCGCCCCGACGCCGATCATCAAGGCGATGGCCAAGGTCCAGGGCCAGTCGACGTCGAACCCGACGCACATCGCGCAGGTGGCGACCATCGCGGCGATCACCGGCCCGCAGGAGCCGGTCGAGCAGATGCGCCGCGCCTTCGACGAGCGCCGCAAGACGATCGTCGAGCTCCTGCGCGCCATCCCCGGCGTCTCGTGCCGCGAGCCCAAGGGCGCGTTCTACGCCTTCCCGGATCTGAGCGCGTTCCTCGGCCGCACCGCCCCCGACGGCAAGACGATGTCCGACGACGTCACCCTCTGCGACTGGCTCGTCGACGCCGGCAAGGTCGCCGTCGTCCCCGGCAGCGGCTTCGGCGCCGTCGGCCACGTGCGCCTCAGCTACGCCTGCTCGATGGAGAACATCAAGGAAGGCGTCGGCCGCCTGCGCGATTCGCTCCTGTCCTTGCGCTGAGGGATCGACAGACCATCGTCGATCCCGACCGCTCGGCCGGAGCGTGGACGGATCGCTACGGCGTGCGATCGAGGCGCGGGCCCATCGCGGGCAGCGCGCGGCGGATCGCGGGCGGCGTCGGGCCGCTGAAGCGCGAGCCAGCGGGCTGGGTGATCGTC
>JAIOII010000871.1 GCA_019912685.1 Kofleriaceae bacterium | reverse complement strand
GTCGCCGACGCGGAGCTGGCCGACGCCGACCTGGCGCGCTCGCTCGACATGAACCTGTGGTCGAGCGCGCGCGTCGCGCAGCGCTCGCTCGCACACCTGCGCACCGCCGGCGGCGGCGCGATCGTGCTGGTCTCGTCGATCTGGGGCCGCGAGGCCGGCGGCGCGCCGGGCTACAACGTCGCCAAGGCCGGCGTGATCGCGCTCGGCAAGGCGCTCGCGCGCGAGGTCGCCGCCGACGGCATCCGCGTCAACAGCGTCGCGCCCGGCTCGATCCTCTTCCCCGGCGGCGGCTGGGATCGCCGCCAGCAGGCGGACCCCGCCGGCATCGCCGCGTTCGTGGCGCGCGACATCCCGTCGGGCCGCTTCGGCACGCCGGAGGAGGTCGCCGACGTGGTGACGTTCCTCTGCTCGCCGCGCGCGCGCTGGGTCACCGGCGCGTGCATCGTCGTCGACGGAGGCCAGTCGCGTGCGTTCTGACGACGCGACGACGAGCGCCCCCACCTTCGGCGAGATGCTCGCGACGAGCGGGATCCTCGAGCGCGCGTCGGCCGCGACGCGCGAGGTCATCGCGGGCGCGTCGGCCTCGGTCGCCGAGCACGCGCGCGTGCACCTCAAGGTCGTGTCCTGCGACGCCTGCACGGCGACGAAGGCGTGCTGCCACCTCAAGACCCGGGCGTACCTGCACGAGGCCGTGGCGATCGTCGCGCGGCTCCGGCGCGAGGACCGCGACACGCCGGAGCTGAGGCGAGCGCTCAAGCAGGCCGCGCACTACATGGAGACGGTCGCCCAGGTGAAGCACGAGCGCCCGTGCGTCTTCCTCGACGCCGGCGAGCGCTGCACGATCTACGACGACCGGCCGAGCGTGTGCGGCACACACTTCGTGTCGTCGCCCGCGACCGAGTGCGCGCGCCGGACCGGCAACATCAGCGCGCTGCGAAGCCCGGCCGCCGAGCAGGCGCCCTCGCAGATCGAGGAGCAGTTCGTCCCCCGCGCCGGCCTGCGCCGCCTCGACCGGCACTACAGCGGCGCGCTGCCACGCATGGTCCTCATCTGCCTCGAGGCGTGGGACCGGCGCGACTACGTCACGTTCCTCGCCGAGCGCTGCCTGCCCGCCGCCCACCGCTTCGCGCAGATCACCCGCTGATCAACCCGCGCGGATCTCGGCCGGCGTCGATCCGGTCCAGCGCTTGAACGCGCGGTGGAACGCGCTCGGCTCGGAGTACCCCAGCAGGTAGGCGACCTCGCCGATCGCCATCGAGCGGTCGGCCAGGTAGCGGAGCGCGAGCTCGCGGCGGAGCTCGTCGACCAGGGCGTCGAAGCTCGTGTCCTCCGCGGCGAGGCGGCGCTGGAGGCTGCGCTCGCTCAGCTTCAGGCTCTCCGCCGCCGACGCCAGCGACACCGCGTTCCCCCCGAGGTGGTCGACGAGGTAGCGCCGTACGCGATCGCCGTACGTGGTGCTCGGGCCCGGCCGCGCGGCGAGGAGCGCGTTGGCCTGGCGCAGGATCACCTCCGAGAGGTGCGGATCGGCCGCCGGGCACGGGCGATCGAGGTCGGAGCGCGCGAGCTCGACGGCACCGACCGGGCGGCGCATTCGGGGCGGGACGCCGAACACGGCCTCGTACGCGGTCAGGTCGTCGGCCGGCGGCGCGTGCGGGAGCTCCACCGCGAGCGGCCGGATGTCGACGCCGGCGATCTGCCCCGTGATCGCGACCAGCGTGGCCAGCGTGAACTCGCTCGCCTGCCGACCGGGCTGGCGTCCGGGAACGGCGAACGCATGCTCGATGCGGACGCGCGCGCCGGCCTCCTGCACGGTGAACTCGGCGGCGCTGTGCACGAGCCGGTTGTAGCGGACCAGGCGATCGAGCGCGGCGCGCACGGTCGGCGCGGTGCGCACCGCGTAGTCGAGGACGTCGAACGCGCCGGGCCGCACCAGCGCCGCGCCGTGGAGCCCGAAGTACGGGTCGCCGGCAGCGGCCGCGGCGCCGTCCCACAGCGCGTTCTCGAGGGCGACGTCGATCGTCGCGTCGGGGTCGTCGGCGATCGCCGGATCGAACCCCGCGGCGAGCGCGATCGCGCCGGCGTCTGCTCCTCGCGCCGCGGCGAGCTGCAGGATCGTCCTTGCGATCCGGGCAGATACGAGGATGGGCACGGGCAACGGTAACCCGCTGGCGGCTTCGGTCAATGGTTCCGGCGCCGCCGGTCAGCGCGATCCGGGGCGCCCGCCGCATGGTGAGCGCATGAGCAACCCGACGCGCCTCGCCGCCACCTTCGTCCTCGCCCTCCTCGCGCTCGCCGCGCCGGCGCGCGCCGAGAGCGATCCCGCCGCGCCTCGTCGCGACCTCCACCTCGACCTCGAGATCGATCCGACCGCGTACCTCCTGTCGGGCTGGTCCGTGCACGTCGGCCTCGGCTGGGAGCAGCTCCGGCTCGATCTCGGCACGTACGCCATGGACGTGCCCGAGGCGCTCCACGGCAACGACGGCTGGGACCTGTCGTTCGACGGCGCCGGCGCGAAGCTCCAGTGGTTTCCCTTCGCGGGCGCGACGCAGCGCGGCCTGTTCGTCGACGCGAGCGTGGGCGTCAGCCGCCAGCGCGTCACGTGGCGCGCGAGCGGCGCGTCGCGGCGCGACACGCTGGTCGGCGTCGGTGCGTCGGCCGGCTGGCGCTTCCTCCTGCCGTACGGCCTCTACGCCACGCCGTGGGCCGGCCTGAGCGTCGATCTGGGCGGCGACGATCCGATGGTCGAGGGCCAGCGCTTCGACCGGCCCGCCGTGACGCCGTTCGCCGCCGTGCACGTCGGCTACCGCTTCCGCTGATCGTTCCGGTGGGTCAGGCGGGGAGCTCCCAGGTGTCGCCCCAGAGCGCCTGCGCGCCGTCGATACGCAGGGTCGCGCCGGTGATGTACTGCGCCGCCGGCGACGCGAGGAAGAGGATCGACGCGGCGACCTCGTCGACGGTGCCCGCGCGCTTGAGCGGGGTCGCGCGGATGCCGCGCGCGACGATCTCCGGCGGATACCGCATCGTCCCCGTCGAGATGATGATGCCGGGCGCGACCGCGTTGACCAGGATGCCGAACTGCGACCACTCGACGGCGAGCGACATGGTCAGGTTCTCCACGCCTGCGCGCGCGGCGCCGGTGTGCGCCATGCCGGGGAAGCCGCGGTAGATGTTCGCGATCACCATGATCACGCGCCCGCGCTGCTTCGGGATCATCGACTGGTTCGCGACCTCGCGGGTCACGTTCCACGTGCCGAGCAGGTTGTTCTTCACGACCGCGGTGAAGCCGTTGGCGCTGATGTGCTGCGCCGGCGACGGGAACTGACCGCCCGCGTTGTTCACGAGGACGTCGATCGCGCCCCAGCGCTCGACGACGCCGGCGACGGTCGCCTTCACCTGCTCGTCCTCGCGGATGTCGCAGGTCGCCGTGTGCACGGCCTCGGCGCCGGCCGGGGCGACGGCGGCGATCTCGGCGCGCGCGGCCTCGAGCTTCTCGGCCGTGCGGCCGCAGATCGCGACCTTCGCGCCGAGCCGCGCGAGCTCGACGGCGGTCGCGAGCCCGATGCCCGAGCCGCCGCCGGTGACGAGGGCGACCTGTCCGTCGAACAGGCCGGGCTGGAAGATCCGCTGGCTCGCGGGGGTGGGGGCGTCGCGGTGACTCATGCCGCTTCACCCTAGCACCGGCGGCCGGGCGACCCGGCGTCACCCCGTTTCACCGTCTTACTCGACGCTGGGCAGGCCGAGCTGCGGCGGCGCTTCCTCGGCGGGCGCCGCGTCCTCGAGCCGCAGGCGGCCGTCGTCGTCGAGGTAGTTGACCCGCAGCCGGTCCGCCGACACGCGATCGATCGCCTCGAGGCGTCCGAGCACCAGGCGCGCGATCGCCGACCACGACGCCGTGCGCGCGCCGGCGTCGACCAGCGTCGCCTCGACGTCGCGCACGATCCGCTTGAGGTCCTCGGGGCGCACGACGCTGCGATGCGCCGTGATCCGCTCGAGGGCGATCATGAGCTTCTCGGAGTCGAACGGCTCGAGGTCGCCGTCGCGCTTCTCGACGCGCAGCCCGGGCGACCCGACGCGCTCGTAGGTCGTGAAGCGCCGCTTGCACGTGCTGCACACGCGCCGGCGCCGCGTCCCGTCCGGAGACTCGCGGGTCTCCGTCACGTTCGAGCTGGAGCCGCAGAACGGGCACTGCACGAGGAGATCCTACCCACCGTCGGCGGGGCTGGCACCTTTTGTGGGCCCGGGCGCGCAGCGGTAGGCCGCGACCCGGCTCGGGGCGCCGCCGGTGTCGGAAAACCGGTAGATCGTGCCGTCGGGCGCGCGTGCCATCGCCTCGGGAAAGCCCTCGCCGAGGAACGCGGACTCGACGACCGCGCCGTCGACGACGCGCCGCACCGCGCTCCGCCCGAAGAGGTTCTCGCCGGTCCACACCGTCCCGTCCTCGGCGAGGTCGCACGCCGCGAGCGTGCCGGGGAACGACACGCGGATGCGTCGCTCCGGCGCGGCCACGTACCGGCCGTTCTCGTCGGCCACGAGGCACACGAGCTCGCCGCTCGTCTTCGCGGCAGCGAAGCCGGCGCAGCCGCCGAGCGCGGCCGACGCGCGCGGCTCGAGGCACAGGCCTTCGTAGTTGTTGCCGCAGTTCACGGTGTCGGCGGCGCACTCGTCCTCGGGGTCGATGCGATACGCGGCCACCTCGAGCTCGTAGCCCTTGCCGGAGCCGCGCGGCTTCCACGCGCGCATCCAGCCGCTCGACGTGATCGCCCAGATCAGGCCGTCGGCCGCGGTGAGCCCTTCCAGGTCGTCGCCGCCTCCGCCGAGCGGCAGCTTGCCCGACGCGAGGATGCGCCCGTCCTTCGCGTCGATGGTCACGAACGCCGCGTCGTTGCCGCTGTCGGAGACGACGACGATCGACCCGTCGGGCAACCACACCGCGCCCGAGGCCTCGGCGATCGGCAGGCTCGTCGCGAACGGGATGCGCTCGCACCCCGCGAGCTGCGCGGGCCCGGCTCCGCCCGGGCGAGCCGGCGCGTCAGCGGCAGGCTGCGATGGTGGTGGC
>JAIOII010000870.1 GCA_019912685.1 Kofleriaceae bacterium | reverse complement strand
GTGCAAGCCGCGCTCTACGCCGCGATCCGCGGCCGGCGTCAGAGGCCGCGCGCGACGATCACGACCGCCGCGAAGTGACAGACGGCCGCGGCGATCACGAGCGCGTGGAAGAGCCCGTGGTAGCCGAAGACGTCCGGCGCCGGGTCCGGGCGGCGGAGCGCGTACACGATCGCGCCGGCGGTGTAGAGCGCGCCGCCTGCGAGGAGGAGCACGCGCGGCGCGAGCGCGAGGGCCGACGACACGTCGGGCCAGTACGCGACGAGCACCCAGCCGAGCGCGACGTAGAGGAGTGCCGTGACGACGCGGGGCGCGCGCAACCAGAACAGCGCCTGGAGCGCGCCGAGCGCGGCGCCGCCCCACACGAGCGCGAGCAGGCGCGCGCCGCTCGGTCCACCGATCGCGAGCATGCAGATCGGCGTGTACGAGCCGGCGATGAAGAGGAAGATCGTCGCGTGATCCGCGCGCCTCCACCACGCCCGCGCCCGCGGTCCCCACGAGCCGCGGTGATAGGCCGCGCTGATGCCGAACATGGCGGCGAGCGTGGCGGCATAGAGCGTCGTGGCGGCGGCCGCCTGGAGCGACGGCGACATGCCGACCAGGACGACGCCGGCCCCGAGGGCCGCGAAGCAGGCGAAGTGGTGGGAGACGCCGCGCAGGAGCGGCTTTTCGATCCCGGGCATGCTGCCTTCATAGCGCCGCCCGCGTCAGCAGTCCCTCAGCGATCGCTCACCGATCGGCCAGCGAACCGTCAGGTCTTGGCCATGCGTGCGGCCCGCGCCTCCCACCGCGCGCGGCCCTTGGCCGCCTCGCCCTCGCGCGTACGCGGGGCGCCGCGGGCCTCGAGCGTGTCGAGGAGCGCCGTCGTCGCCGCCGCGACCGCCTCGACCGCGGCGTCGAACGCGGCCTGGTTCGGGTGCGACGGGCGCGCCGTGCCGCTCACCTTGCGCACGTACTGCAGCGCCGCGGCGTGGATCTCCTCCGGCGTCGTCGGCGGCTCGAAGTGATGGAGGACGCGGATGTTGCGGCACATGCGCGCATGATAGCGTGCCCGCGATGCTGCTTCCCGCGGATCTCGACGAGCGTCCGATCGACCGCGCGGTGCACGGCGGCTACGAGGCCGACCGGGTCGGCGCCGCGTTCGTGGCCGGCTACAGCGCGGCGCTGCGCGCCCTCGTGCCCGGCGCGCCGCCGCGCACGAGCCTGTGCGCGACCGAAGCCGGCGGGGCGCACCCGAGGGCGATCACGACGCGCCTCGATCCCGAGCTTCGGCTCGTCGGCGCCAAGCGCTGGTCGACGCTCGCGACCGAGGCGGAGCTCCTGCTCGTCGTCGCCACGATCGGCGCCGACGAGGCAGGCCGCAGCCGGCTCAAGCTCGTGCGCGTGTCGCCGCGCGCGCCGGGCGTGACGATCACGGCGATGCCGCCGCCGCCGTTCGCGCCCGAGGTCAGCCACGCCGAGCTCACGCTCGACACGCAGGTCGCGCCCGCCGACGTCCTCCCCGGCGACGGCTACACCGACTACCTGAAGCCGTTCCGCACCGTCGAGGACATCCACGTCCACGGCGCGATGCTCGGCTGGCTGCTCGGCCTGGCGGCGCGTCACGCGTGGCCCCACGAGCTCGTCGAGCGCCTGCTCGCGGCGGTCGCCTCGCTGCGCAGC
>JAIOII010000086.1 GCA_019912685.1 Kofleriaceae bacterium | reverse complement strand
GAGTGGAAGGGCGCGCTGACGTTGAGCGGGACGATCCGGTGCTCGACGCCGGCGAGGATCGCGGCGAGCTGCACGCTCGCGCGCAGGATCGCGTCCGCCGGCCCCGAGAGGACGATCTGGTCCGGGGCGTTGCGGTTGGCGAGATCGACGTCCGCGCCCAGCTCGTCGAGATCGCGGTCGGCGATCCCCTCGGCGATCACGGCCACCATCGCGCCGGCCCCGGCCGGCACCGCCGCTTGCATGAGCGCGCCCCGCCGTCGCGTCAGCCGGACGGCGTCGGCGAGGGGCAGGGCGCCGGCGGCGCACAGCGCCGCGTACTCGCCCAGGCTGTGGCCGCCGAAGTACATGCCGCGGAGGCCGAGCTCGGCCTCGAGCGCGCGCAGCATGGCGAGCTCGGCGGTCACGATCGCGGGCTGGGTGTACTCGGTGAGATCGAGCCGGGGATCGTCGCCGAAGCAGAGCGCGGCGAGGTCGAGCGAGGTGGCCTCGCTCGCCTCGGCGAAGACGTCGCGCGCGTGCCGGGACGCGTCGAAGAAGTCGCGCGCCATCCCGGCGCGCTGGGCGCCTTGACCGGGGAACACGATCGCGACCGGGGCGGCTTCGCTCACGCCCGCTACTTCGCCCGGGCGCGCGCCGCATCGGCTCACGGCCTGGTCACGATTCGATCACGCTCGCGTCCGACGACTTGTCCGGCGGTCATGAATCGTCCAGCGGCCGGTAGGCCGGACACGATGTCCGGCGCTCGGACGCGCACGTCCGGGGCACCGGCCGGTGGGCACGAGGTATCCGCGGGTTGGCGCCGGCACGGGCGTTGCTGCTGGCTCGCGGCATGGAGCTCGAACCCAAGCTGAACGATGAGGGCCGCGCGCTGCTCGATGGCTTCCTGCGATCGGAGGAGTGCGCCGCCGCGTCCTGCGGACCGGCGCGCTGGCTGGTCTCCTTCCTCGCCTGGCTGGCGACGTGCGAGGTGGAGCTCGACGACCTCGTGCCGTCCGACCTGAACGCCGCGATCTGCGACGGCATGGGCTGGACGATCGAGGCCGCGCCCGAGGATCCCGCCGCCGTCGCGCGCGAGCTCCACGCCTTCCTGCGCTGGGCGGCGCGCGCCGCCGGCGTCACCAGCTCACCGGCGTACGAGGCGTGCTGCGCGTACCTCGCGTCGCCCCGGGCGGCGCGCGACATCGGCGAGTGGCTCACGCCGATCGAGCTCTGCTGGGGCGGCGATCCGTTGCCTGCCTGATCCGGTCAGGGTCGATTCAGCTCGGCTCGCGGCTCGGGCTCACTCCGCGCGCGCGCGCGCGCCGGCCAGGAGCGCCGACGAGCCCGGTGCCTGGGCCTCGTAGTAGCGGACGAACCGCCGGGTCTCCACCGCGTCGTAGTCGCGCAGGTTCGTGGCCCAGCGAAACCCGATCGGCTGGTACCAGAGCTCCGCGTCGACGGTGAAGGGGCCCGGCGCGTCGCCGAGGTCGATCACGTAGCGCACGCGGTCCTCGCCCGCGCCGAAGTCGGGATCGCCGAGCGCGGCGCCGTGGACGGCGACCTCGGGGGGCGCGGTGCGCTTGTCGAAGCCGCGCGGCAGCACGCGGTTGTCCTTGAGGTAGGTCACGGCGGTCAGGAGCCCGGTGGTGACCTCACCGTCGGGGCCGCCGAGGATCGACTCGTAGATCTGCACCTCGTCGGCGGACCGGATCTCGGCGTGGTGGGGCTCGAACCGCGTCGCGTCGCGATCGTTGTCGTTGCCGGTGATCTCCCCGGTCGGCGCGAGCTGCCCCGACGCGAAGACGACGGTGCCCCCGCCGTCCTGCACCGTCACGCGCAGCCACGCGCGCCGCGACGGGTACGCCGTCGGCAGCTTGTGTCCGGCGAGGTTCTCGACGACGACCTCCGCCGTGAGCCGCCCGCCGGCGCGGTCGACGCGCGCGATCGTGACGCGCGCCGCGCGCTCCCGGAGGAACGCGCGCGTGCGAGTGACCGCCGCGTCGAGCTCGAGCGGCGTGGCGACGACGCCGAGCTCCGCGCGGTACACGGCGAGCATCCCGAGGACGAAGAAGTTGGCGCCGCGGAAGTCGTGGCGCGACACCTCGCGACGCGGCGGTCCGAGCACGGACGCGATCGCGGTCGGCGCTTCGACCGCCGGCATGTGGCAGGCCTGGCAGCTCCGCGTCGTGCGGAACTCGCTGTGCAGCCACTCCTCGTAGGGGACCTGCTCCGGCAGCTCGCCGATCACCTTGCCCGCGTCGTCGAGCGCGTGGGTGTAGAGGGTGTGGCACGTCGCGCACAGCTCGGAGCGCTGCACGTGTGGCGCGGTCGTCGGCTGCGCCCCGACCGCCGACTCCATCACGCGCAGGTGCCCGCGATCGACCTCGTAGGGGCCGTACATCGGGCGCGCCGCGGCGCCGGTGCCGCCGATCACGAAGCCGCCGGTGAAGCTGGCGCGCTCGCCGAGCCGCTCGCTGCTGATCTGGTGGCACAGGCTGCACGAGACGCCGTCGAGCGCGAAGGGATCCGCCGCCGGGGACGGCCCTGCGGCGCGCGGGACGTGATCGAACACCGTCTGCTTGCCGCCGGCGGCACGGGTCTGTACGTGGGCCATCGGCATGTGGCACTTCGAGCACTCGTCCTCGATCGCGGCGCGCGCCGTCGGGTGATCGATCACCTCGCGTCGAACCGCCGCGTGCCAGTACGGATCGCGCGCCGAGTTCGCCATCATCGACGCGCGCCACGCGGGACCGAACGAGATGTCCTCGCCGGATGGCGTGACGAGCCCGTTGTGGCACGCCATGCAGCTCGTCGAGAGCTCGAAGCGCGGGGGCGACGCCGCGCCTCCGGCGCCGGGCTGGCTCGGCGCCATCCCGCATCCGAGCGCGACCGCCATCGAGATCGTCAGGGCCGTGGAGAAGGAGGCGCGCATGGGTCACCAGCCGGTCAGCACCCCGCCGTCGAACCAGTCCCAGATGAGGTAGACCAGGACCTGGGTCGGACGATCGGCGCGGTCGTTGATGGGGATCCGGACGCCGACGGCGCCGACGACGTGCTGGCGCGCGCTCAGCGTGATCTGCATCTCCGGCAGGAGATCGACGTGGGATGTCGCGTCGCCGAGAAGCTCGCGGGCTCCGAGCACCTCGATCATCGGCGTCCACGCGCGGCCGCGACCGCCATCCTGGATCAGGCGGTGCCCGAGGACGGCTCGCGCGAACGCCTCGTCGGCGTGATCGCGATCGTAGGCGACGCCGCCACCGACCTGGAGCTGGAGGAAGGTGCGCGGCGCGAGGAGCTGGCCGTAGGCGAGGTATGCCTCGAACACGGTCGTGCCGCCGCCGATGCCTCGCTCGGTGCTGCCGGTCGGGGCGACGAGCTCGCCGGCGACGCTCACGATGCTGCCCCACGCGAGGCTGTGCGCCAGGACCCGTTTGAGCGCGAACGACAGGTCACCGACGCCGCCCCGCCACCGCCCGGTCTCGTCCTCCACCGTCTGCAGGGGAACCACGATCTCGAGCTGGCTGCGCGCCCCGTACCGCCGGGCGTAGACGAACCGGGTCGTGACCGCACCTTCGTCGGCGATCACCCGGATCGCGGCCTCGTCCTCGGGAAACGCCTTCGACGTGACGAGCGCGCGCGGCAGGTTGAGCTCGCCGCGGGGCCAGCCGTCCTCCGCGCAAAAACTTCGGATGTGCGTGACGACGCGCGCTATCTCGTCCTCGGTCAGGAGCTCGGCGAACGAGGGCATCAGACGGTCGAATCCGCGCGCGGGGCCGCCCCCGTGGGCGACCGCGATCCAGTCGTTGTCGGGCTCGCGCGTGGCGAAGTTGCAGTCGGTGAAGTCCGGCGGAGCGAGGGGAAACGCGGACATCGCCGCCGCCGCGCCGCGTCCGTCGCTGCCGTGGCACGTCGCGCATGCCGCCTCGTAGAGCTCGCGACCGGTGGTTGGCTCACCGGCGGGCGCGGCGACGGTGAGCGCCGGCCACATCACCGCGAGGATCACCGCTCCGGCACCGGCGATCCGTTCGAGATGCCACCGGCACATGCCGTTCCGCGATGCAAGCCAGGGACCACCGCGCGAACGCAGAACGTGCGGGCGCGTCCGCGGGGACCTGCGCGCAGGACTACCCGCCGTCGCCCGCGCCGGCGGCGCCGGCGTGGGGATCGTTCGCGTCGAGCGGGCTCTTCGACGGGTCGTAGCCCGGGCTGATCTGGATGCCGGTGGGG
>JAIOII010000869.1 GCA_019912685.1 Kofleriaceae bacterium | reverse complement strand
CCGCACCCGCACCCGCACCCGCACCCGCACCTGCAGCCGCAGGCTGGCGGTCGATGGTCGCGGAGTGGGCGCGGCAGGTGATGGCGGGGAAGGACGTCGAGACGCCGGCGATGGAGAAGGTCGTCGCGGAGCTGGCGAGGCGCGCGGGGTTGAGCGTGGAGGGTGAGCGGCTGTTGCTGCTCCTCTACGGCGCGTGGGTCGGTGGCGAGCCACGGGTGTCGCTCGCGGTGGCGGCGAGGACGGTCGCGTGGGACGAGGTCGCGGGTGATGGGACGTTGCCGCGGAGCCGCTTGACGGAGGTGGGCGACGGCAAGGTGCAGGTGAGGAGCGTGGTCGCGCGGTACCTGGACGGCGCCAGCGTCGAGCGCGTGATCCGGTGGGGCGGGACGCCGAGGGCGGATGTCGCCCCGGGACGGCAGCTGGCGAGCGTGTCGACCGACCTGCCGGTGATGGCGAGCGCGAAGGGGCTGGCGGAGCGGATGGGCGCGGCCGCGATCATCGACGAGGTGAGAGCGGCGAGCGCGAGCGAGCTCGCCGACGCGATCGACGAGGCGTGGCTGCGTGGGCTCCCGGTGGTGGCGGTGCCGGGCATCGAGCTCGACGCGCGGAGGCTCGCGGCCGCGCCGCTGCGCGCTGATCACGCGCTCGTGATCGTGTGGCCCGACGAGGCGGCGCCCGTCGCGCTCGAGCAGCTGCCGCGCCTCGAGGCGTAAGGCCGGACACGAGGCGCGGCTCGCTTCAATCCGATGGTGAGTCGTGCTCTTGTCCCGGCCATGAGCACGACTCGCCGCGGCGCCGCCGCCCTCGCCCTCCTCCTGGCAGTCTCCTCGGTTGCCGTCGCGCAGCCGGCGGCCAGGCCCAGGCCCAAGCCGGCCACCGCGGACATCGCGTTCGACGAGTTCCGGTTGCCCAACGGCCTCCGCGTCATCGTGCACACCGATCGCAAGGCGCCGATCGTGGCGGTGAACGTCTGGTACCACGTCGGCAGCAAGGACGAGCCGCTCGGGCGGAGCGGGTTCGCGCACCTCTTCGAGCACCTGATGTTCCAGGGCTCCGAGAACCATCGCGCCGAGTTCTTCGAGCCGTTCGAGCTGGTCGGCGCGACCGATCAGAACGGCACCACCAACTTCGACCGCACCAACTACTTCCAGAACGTCCCCACCACCGCGCTCGACATGGCGCTGTGGATGGAGTCGGACCGCATGGGTCACCTCGTCGGCGTGCTCGACCAGGCCGTGCTCGACGAGCAGCGCGGCGTGGTGCAGAACGAGAAGCGCCAGGGCGAGAACCAGCCGTACGGCACCGCGTATACCCACCTCCTCGCCGCCGCCTATCCGCCGGCGCACCCGTATCACCACACCGTGATCGGCTCGATGAACGACCTCGACGCCGCCGGGCTCGACGACGTCAAGAGCTGGTTCCAGAGCTGGTACGGACCGAACAACGCCGTGCTCGTCCTCGCCGGCGACATCGACGTCGCCACGGCGAAGGCCAAGGTCACGCGCTACTTCGGCGACATCCCGCCGAGCGCGAGCGTGCGCAAGATGAAGCCGAACGTCGCGGCGCGCACGCGGACGACGCGCGCCGCGATCACCGACCGCGTGCCGCAGCCGCGCGTCTACCGGGTCTGGAACATCCCGCAGTACGGCTCGGTCGAGGCCGACCGCCTGGCGCTGTTCGCCCACGTGCTCGGCGGCGCCAGGAGCTCGAGGCTCGACCGCCGCCTGGTCCACCAGGACAAGCTCGTCGACAGCGTCTCCGCCTCCGCCTTCGTGAACGAGCTCGGCGGCATGTTCTTCGTCACCGCCGACGTCAAGGTCGGCGTCGAGGTCGCGGCCGTCGAGAAGGCGATCGACGAGGAGCTGAAGCGGCTGCTCGCGACCGGCCCGACCCCGGCCGAGCTGAAGCGGTCGCAGACCGCGCTCTATGCGCGCTTCCTGCGCGGCATCGAGCGCATCGGCGGGTTCGGCGGCAAGGCCGACCTCCTCGCCCAGTGCGCGACGTACACCGGCAAGCCGGGCTGCTTCCGCGCCACGCTCGCGAGCTACGCGAAGGCGACGCCGGCCAGCGTGAAGGCCGCGGGCGCGAAGTGGCTGAAGCGGGGCGACCACGTCCTCGTCATCACGCCGGGCGAGCGCACGCCCACCGTCGATCCGCCGGCCGTCGCCGACCTCCCCCCGAGCAAGATCGCGCCGCCGGATCGCCGCCTGAAGGCCGTCGCCAGCGACGTCGATCGCGCGAAGGGCGTCCCGGTGACCGACGCCTTCCCGGCGCTCGCGTTCCCGAAGCTCCAGAAGGCGACCCTCGCCAACGGCCTGAAGCTGGTCCTCGTCGAACGTCCCGGGCTGCCGATCGTGCAGATGAGCCTGCAGTTCGCCGGGGCCGGCTTCGCGTCGGATCCGGCCGGCAAGCACGGCCTCGCCAGCTTCACGATGAACATGCTCGACGAGGGCGCCGGCGAGCTCGACGCGCTCGCCCTCGGCGACCGGCTCGAGGAGCTCGGCGCCAACCTCGGCGGCGGCGCGTCGCTCGACACGGCGAACATCTACCTGTCGGCGCTCACCGAGAACCTCGATCCGTCGCTCGCGGTCATGACCGACGTGCTCCTCCGGCCGCGGCTCGACGCGAAGGAGCTCGAGCGCGTGCGCGCGCAGTGGCTCGCCGGCATCCAGCAGGAGAAGGCGCGGCCGCAGAGCCTCGTCCGCCGCCTCGTCAACCCGCTGCTCTACGGCGCCGGCCACGCGTACGCGGCGCCGGCGTCCGGCAACGGCACGGAGAAGGCGATCGCGTCGTTGACCCGCGACGAGCTCGCGGCCTGGGTGAAGCAGCGGCTGCGTCCCGACGCCGCGACGCTGCTCGTCGTGGGGGACACGACGCTCGCGACGCTCGTGCCCAGGCTCGAGGCGGCGTTCGCGACGTGGAAGGCGCCCGCCGGCGCGCCGGCGACGCCCGCGATCGCCAGGGTCAAGCTGCCGAAGAAGGCCCGCGTCTTCCTCGTCGACCAGCCCGGCGCGATCCAGGCCAACATCGTGGTCGCGCAGGTCGTGCCGCCGCCCAAGGACGCCGGCGCCGTCGATCTCGAGATCGCGAACTCGGTGCTGGGCGGCGAGTTCAGCTCGCGCCTCAACATGAACCTGCGCGAGCAGAAGCACTGGGCGTACGGCGCGTACTCCGGCATCACCGACGCGGTCGGTCAGCGCGCGTGGGCCGCCGGCGCCGCGGTGCAGCTCGACAAGACGGTCGAGTCGATCCGCGAGATCCAGCGCGAGGTGACGGGCTACGCGAAGGGCAACGCGCCCGCGACGGCGGCCGAGCTGACGAAGACGCAGGCGGCCGAGACCCGCACCCTGCCCGGCTCGTACGAGACCGGCGGCGCCGTGCTCGCGACCCTCGCCGAGATCGTGCGCCACGGGCGCCCCGACGACTGGCCCGTGCAGCGCGCGACCAGGGTGCAGGGCATGACCCTCGGCAAGGTCAACGGCGCCGCCCGGACCTTCAAGCCCGAGGCGCTGACCTGGATCATCGTCGGCGATCTATCGAAGATCGAGCAGGGGATCCGCGACCTCAAGCTGGGCGACGTCAAGGTGCTCGACGCCGACGGCAAGGTCCTGCGCTGACGCGGACGCGGACGCGGACGCGGGCGCGCCGAGCCCGACGAGGCCGAGGCGCGCGCGACCTCGACCGGCCTGGCCG
>JAIOII010000868.1 GCA_019912685.1 Kofleriaceae bacterium | reverse complement strand
GCACCGGACGCTCTGATCCGGCCGACGTCGATCGCGAGCTCGCCGAGCGCCGCGCCCGCGAGCTCGCGATCGACGTCGGCCGGATCAGAGCGTCCGGTGCGCCCGGTGCGCCCGGTGCGCGGAGCCTTGGGTGCCACGCCGCTACATTAGCTCGCGGCTCAGGACGAACGCGGCCATGAGCAGCACGAACGCGCCGAATCCCTTGCGCAGCATCTGCGGGGGAACCCGCCCGGCGAGCGCCGCGCCGGCGAACGAGCCGACCACGGCGATCGCGGTCACGCCGAGGGTGAGGGGCCAGTCGAGGCCGTCGACGTGCTGGAGGTGGCCGTAGAACCCGGCGAACGACTTCATCGAGATGACGACGAGCGAGGTCCCGACCGCGACCTCCATGCTCAGCCCGCCGAGCAGCGCGAGCGCGGGCACGACGAGGAAGCCGCCGCCCGCGCCGACGATGCCGGTCACCACGCCGACGACGATGCCCTCGGCGAGGATCTTTCCGATCGGCAGCTCGCGGCGCGCCGTCGCCGGCGCGAGAGCGGGCACGCGCCGCCCGCGCAGCATCGCGAACGCCGTGGCCAGCATCATGAGCGCGAACGCGACCATGAGCGCCTGCCCCGGGATGTACGCGGCGACGCGACCGCCGCCGTACGCGCCGACCATGCCGGCCGCGCCGAACAGGAGGCCGGTCCGCCAGCGTACGCGGCCGGCGCGGGCGTGCGTGATGACGCCGGTCGCGCTGGTCACCGCGACGACGAAGAGCGAGGCGGCGATCGCGGCCTTCGTCTCCATGCCGGCGACGTACGTGAGGATGGGGAGCGTCAGGATCGATCCGCCGCCGCCGAGGAGGCCGAGCGCGATGCCGACGAGGAGAGCAAGTGCGAGCGCGGCAAACATCATGAGCGCTCCTTCTTCAAGTGCGGTGCCATGTCATTTCGCGCCCAGATCCGGGCCGGTTGCGGCGCTCGCCCTCGCCGGTGAAGCATCGTGAAACGCGCCTGTTGCACGTGATCGTTGCCGGGTGCTCCAAGCGGCGCGTAGACCCGCATCGATCGGTCGCTCGGGGGGCCGCCAGAGCTGGCATCGCGGCTGCAATCTGTCGGCGCATGCCTTCGATGTGGTTGTATGCGCTCGCCGGTGGCGGACTGATCGGCCTCGCGGCTTCGCTCCTCTTCTTGACCCATGGACGGATCGCCGGGATCAGCGGCATCTATGGATCGCTCCTGCCGCCGGTCGCCCACGACCTCGGCTGGCGGCTCGCGTTCATCGGGGGCCTGGTCGCGTCGGGCGTGGCGGCCGCGCTGCTCGCGCCGCACGCGGTCGGCGCCATGGTGCGCTCGACCGGCGTGCTCGCCATCGCCGGCCTGCTGGTCGGGTTCGGCAGCAGCATGGGCAGCGGCTGCACGAGCGGCCACGGCGTGTGTGGCCTCGCGCGCGCGTCGGCGCGCTCGCTGGTCGCCGTGATGACCTTCATGTTCACCGGCGCGGTCACGGCGTGGATCGCAGGAGGCGTGTGATGAGCTCGACCGTCACCAGCTGCGGCGCGCGCTGCCGCGTCGTGTCCCTCGTCCTGGCGGCGTCGATCGGCGCCCTGTTCGGCGCGGGCCTCCTGCTCTCGGGCATGACCCGCCCCGAGCGCGTGATCGCCTTCCTCGACGTGACCGGCGGGTGGAACCCGTCGCTCGCGTTCGTCATGGGCGGCGCGCTCGTCGTCTACGCGGTCGCGTCGCGCCTGGTGCGCCGCCGCCGCACCGGTCCGTGGTTCGACGTGCAGTTCCACCTGCCGACCCGCCGCGACCTCGACGCGCGTCTCCTCATCGGCTCGGCGATCTTCGGCATCGGCTGGGGGCTCGGCGGCATCTGCCCCGGTCCCGGTCTCGTCGCCGCGAGCTCCGGCGCCGTCGGCGCGCTCGTCTTCGTCGCCGCGATGACCGTCGGCATGCTGCTCCAGCGCCGCCTCGCGCAGGCGAGCGCGCAGCGCGCCGAGCGCGCCGCTCAGCCCATGGGCGTGCAGAGCTCGACGAGCACGCCGTCCGTATCCCGGACATAGGCGACCGTCTGGCCCCACGGCTTCGTCGTGGGCGGCTTCACCGGCGTCGCGCCGGCCGCGGTCGCGCGCTGCCACAGCGCGGGCACGTCGCGCGTACACAGCGCGACCTCGATGCCGGCGGGCTCGCCGTCGGGACGGTTGGGGCGGAACGCGCCGCCGTTCTCGCGCGCCGTCGCCTCGGCGACGA
>JAIOII010000867.1 GCA_019912685.1 Kofleriaceae bacterium | reverse complement strand
CTTCGCGGGGGCGAGGAGCCGCCCGGCCCCCGCGAAGAGCGCGAGCGCCGCCTCCCACGGCGCGATGTGCACCATGTTGATGCAAACGATCGCGTCGGCGTGCGCGATCGGCCACGGCGCCGTCACGTCGATCTGCACCGGCGGCGCTGCCCAACCTCGCGCCGCCTCGACGCGCCACGCGTCGATGCTCGCCAGCGCGCGCTCGTCGGCGTCGCTCGGCTGCCAGGTCACGCCGGGGAAGGCGCGCGCGAACGCGACCGCATGCTCGCCGCTGCCGCTCGCGATCTCGAGCACGGTCCCGCTCGCCGGCAGCTCGCGCGCCAGCACCTCCCGGATCGGCTCGCGGTTCCGCTCGGTCGCCGGCGCATGGTGCTTCATCCCGCGACTATCTCCTGAGGCGGGTTCCTGGAGTAACGTCCCCGGCCGATGAGGCACTCGAGGGCGCACGCGCTGGCCTGGGGTTCGGTCGTGCTCGCCGCGTGTGGCGGAGGAGGAGGGGGCGGCGGGCACACGCCGGAGCCGTTCACGCCGACCGACGCGACGCGCGCGTACTGCGGCGATCGCGACGACGACGCGATCGAGGCGCGCATCACCGACGCGCTCGGGCAGCTCGAGCTGTTCGAGAAGATCCAGATGATGCAGGGGACGAGCCTGCAGCTCGACGACGGCGTGTGGCTCGTGCGCGGCAGCGAGCGACTCGGGCTGCCGGGCCTGCGCATGCTCGACGGCCCGCGCGGCGTGTCGGCCTTCACCGAGAAGCGCGCCACGGCGTTCCCGGTGGCCGCGCTGCGCGGCGCGACCTGGGATCCGTCGCTCGAGGCGCGGGTGGGGACGGCGATGGCGCGCGAGCTGCGCGCGGTCGGCGGCAACGTGCTGCTCGCGCCGACCGTCAACCTCCTCCGCCACCCGCGCTGGGGCCGCGGGCAGGAGACGTACTCCGAGGATCCGCACCACATGGCCGAGGTCGCGCTCGGGTTCGTGCGCGGCGTGCAGGCCGAGGACGTCCTGGCGAGCGTGAAGCACTTCGCGGCCAACAGCATCGAGGACACGCGCTTCGACGTCGACGTGCGCCTCGACGAGCGCGCGCTGCGCGAGCTCTACCTGCCGCACTTCGAGCGGCTCGTCGTCGAGGGGCGCGCCGCCTCGATGATGTCGGCGTACAACGACGTGAACGGCTTCCCGAGCGATCAGCAGGCCCACCTCCTGAGCGACATCCTCAAGGGCGAGTGGGCGTTCGCCGGCTTCGTCGAGTCGGACTGGATCTTCGGGACCCACGGCGACGCGGCGTCGGTCCTGGCCGGGCTCGACATCGAGATGCCGTGGGGCTCGCACTTCCAGAACCTCGAGCAGGCGGTCGCGCGCGGCGACCTGAGCGAGCACGACATCGACCGCGCGGTGCGCCGCGTCCTGCGGGCCCAGCTCTGCTACGGCCTCGACGAGCAGCCCATCGTCCGCGACGATCCGGCCCAGCGCGAGACCGCGGCGAACCTCGCGCTCGCGCGCGAGGTCGCGCGTCGCGGCGCCGTGTTGTTGAAGAACGAGGGCGCGCTCCCGCTCGCCGGCGGCGTGCAGTCGATCGTGGTGATGGGCCGGAACGCCGACGCCGCCAACATCGGCGACACCGGCTCGAGCAACGTCCTGCCGACCGACGTGGTCACCGCGCTCGCGCAGCCCCTCGAGCGCGGTGACCACGTCGGTCGCGGTCACGCACCTGCCGGGGACGATCGTGGGCAGCGCCGAGCAGCAGGCGATCCAGGCCGCCGACGCGGTGGTGATCGTCACCGGGCTGCAGAGCACCGACGAGGGCGAGGGCCTCATCGGCGCCGGCGACCGCGACACGCTCGAGCTGCCGGCCGACGAGGCCGCGCTGGTCGCGGCGGTCGCCGGGATCCATGCGCGCGTGATCGTCGTGCTCCACGGCGGCAGCGCCTTCGTCACCGCCGGCTGGGACGGCGACGTCGAGGGGCTCGTCCATGCGTTCTATCCCGGCAGCGAGGGCGGGCGCGCGCTCGCCGACCTCCTCTTCGGCGACGCCGCGCCGTCGGGGCGGATGCCGTTCACGATGCCGGTCGCCGAGGCCGACCTGCCCGTGTTCGACAACACCTCGCTCACGGTCACGTACGACCTCTTCCACGGCTACCGCACGCTCGCGCGCGACGGCCGGCCGGCGCGCTATCCGTTCGGCTTCGGCCTCTCGTACACGACCTTCGCCCACGCCGATCTCGTGCTCGACCGGACGACCGCGACGAGCGGCGACCTCGTCGAGGTCTCGGTCACGGTCACCAACACCGGCGCGGTCGCGGCGATCGAGACCGTGCAGCTCTACGTGACGCCGCCCGCCGGCCCCGGCGGCGTCGAGCGCGCGCCGTTCCAGCTCGGCGGCTTCGCGCAGGTCGAGCTCGCCGCCGGCGCGAGCCAGCGCGTCACCATCGCGCTCCGCGTCTCCGATCTGCGCCTCTACCTCGATGGCGCGTGGACGCTCGTGCCCGGCGCGTACACCGTCCGCGCCGCCCGCCACGCCGAGGACCCCGGCCTCGTCGCGACGTTCACGGTGGACTGACCGCGCGCCGCTGAGATCGGGATGAGATCCACGCGCGCGCGGAGCCTGGATGATCGAGCGATGTTCCAGATCCGATCCGCTTGGTTCGTGCTGTGTGCCGCCGCGTGCGGCTCCTCTGGCGGCGCGCAGGGCAAGGACGCCGCCGCGCCCTCGGACCAC
>JAIOII010000866.1 GCA_019912685.1 Kofleriaceae bacterium | reverse complement strand
GGCGGCGGTGCGCGGCGGCCTGGACACGCTGTCGGCGGAGCGGCTGGCGGAGCTGTGCGATCTCGGGCGGGGCGACGTGCTCGAGGGCGTCCACCTCGACGGGCCGGAGATCACGGGGTGGCTGACCGAGGACATCATCATGCAGCTCGCCAAGCTGCGCGGCACGCTCGTGATCGCGCGCGGCAGCGTGTTCGCCCTGGCCGATCGCGCGATCGGCCCGCAGGAGGCGGGGCGGCTCCTCGGCGTCGACTACGTGGCGACCGGATCGGTGCGCGGCGAGCGCGCGCTCGCGATCGCGGTCGAGCTCGCCGACGCCCACGACGGCCACGTGGTGTGGACCGACGAGCTGCGCTGCGAGGCGGGCGACTCGTTCACGGCGCTCGACGCCGTCGTCGGCCGCATCGTCGCGGCGATCGCCGAGGAGATCGAGGCGGCCGAGGTGCAGCGCGCGGTCCTCCAGGCGCCGAGCTCGCTCGACGCCTGGGAGTCGTATCACCGCGGCCTCTGGCACATGTACCGGTTCAACGGGCCGGACAACCGCGACGCCGAGCAGTACTTCCGCGCCGCGCTGCGGCTCGATCCCACGTTCGCGCGCGCGCACGCCGGGCTCGCGTTCACGCACTTCCAGAACGCGTTCCTCGGGCTGACGCCGGACCGCGACCGGCAGATCGAGCTGTCGTTCGCGGCCGCGAGCGCGAGCCTCGCCGCCGACGATCACGATCCGACGGCGCACTGGGCGATGGGCCGCGCGCTGTGGCTGCGCGGCGCGCAGGCCGACTCCGTCGACGAGCTGCGCCGCAGCGTCGAGCTGTCGCCGAGCTTCGCGCTCGGCCACTACACGCTCGGCTTCGTCGAGAGCCAGGCCGGCGATCCGGCCGCGGCGATCGCGGCGTGCGACACGTCGCGCGTGCTCTCGCCGTTCGATCCGCTGCAGTTCGGGATGCTCGCGAGCCGCGCCATGGCTCACCTCCGCCTCGGACAGCGCGACGAGGCCGCCGAGTGGGCGGTGCGCGCGACCGCGCGGCCCAACGCGCACACGCACATCCTGGCGATCGCGGCGGCGTCGCTCGCGCTCGCCAACCGGCCGCTCGAGGCGCGCCGCTTCGTCGCGCGCCTGCGCGAGCGCGCGCCGGGCTATTCGGTCGAGGACCTCGTCCGCTCGTTCCGCTTCGATCGCGACCTCGAGCGCATGCTGCGCGGCGCCGCGCGCAGCATCGACTTCGCCTGACGACGGCGCCTGACGCTCAGGCGGCGCGGCGCTCCTCCTCGAACACGCGCGCGTGACGGAAGCCGAGGAACACGGGCTCGCTCGCCCGCAGGCCGAGGGCGTCGGCGCGGCCGCGATCGAGCTCCGCCTGCACGCGGCCGATCGTCTGCCCGGCGTCGAGCTCGACGCGCAGCGCGGCGCCGAGCGGCGTGAGACGGACGACCTGCGCGGCGACGCGATCGGGGCCGGGCACGCGCTCGATCTCGAGCTCGTGCGGGCGCACGTAGATGCGGGCGGCGCGCTCCTCGCCGCGCAGCCCGGGCGCGGCGACGGTGAGCTCGCCGACCCGGGCGCGCTCGTCGGCGACGGTGCCGTGCAGCACGTTGACCTTGCCGAGGAAGCGGAGGACGAAGTCGGACGCCGGGTGATCGAAGACCTCCGCCGGCGTGCCGGTCTGCTCGATCTTGCCGTGGTCCATGATCACGACCTGATCGGAGACCTCGAACGCCTCCTCCTGATCGTGGGTGACGAACACCGTCGTCACGTGCATCTCGTCGTGCAGGCGGCGCAGCCAGCGGCGCAGCTCCTGGCGCACCTGCGCGTCGAGCGCGCCGAACGGCTCGTCGAGGAGCAGGATCTGCGGCGCGGCGGCGAGCGCGCGGGCCAGCGCGACGCGCTGGCGCTGGCCGCCCGAGAGCTGCGACGGCATGCGGCGGCCGAGGCCTTCGAGCTGGATGAGGCGCAGGAGCTCCTCGACGCGCGCGTTGACCTCGGCCTTGGGCCGCTTGCGCACCCGCAGCGCGAACGCGATGTTCTCGAACACGTCGAGGTGGCGGAAGAGCGCGTAGTGCTGGAAGACGAGGCCGACGTCACGCTCGCGCGCCGGGCGGTCGAGGAGGTCGCGGCCCTCGTGGCGGACGACGCCGGCGTCCGGGCGCTCGAGGCCGGCGAGGATGCGGAGCAAGGTCGTCTTGCCCGAGCCCGACGGGCCGAGCAAGGCGACGAGCCCGCCGCTCGGGATCTCGACCGACACGTTGTCCAGGGCGGCGAAGTTGCCGAAGCGTTTCGACACGTTCTCGACGGTGATCGTCATGGTGCAATGCCTCCGGGGACGGTCGCGATGTCGACGCGCTGCGCGACCGGCAGCTCGTCCTCGACGGAATCGGGGCGGGTGGCCTGGTGCTCGATCAGCCGCCGCGCCACGAGGGTGGCGAGCGCCATGAGCAAGAGGAGCGACGAGACCGCGAACGCCGCCGCGTACTGGTACTCGTTGTAGAGGTCCTCGATGTGCAGCGGCACCGTGTTGCTGCGGCCGCGCACGTTGTTCGACACGACCGAGACCGCGCCGAACTCGCCGATCGCGCGCGCCGAGCAGAGGATGACGCCGTACGCGAGGCCCCACCGGATCTTGGGGAGCGTCACCTTGAAGAACATCTGCCAGGCGCTCGCGCCGAGCACCATCGCCGCCTCCTCCTCGTCGGCGCCCTGCGCCTCCATCACCGGGATGAGCTCGCGCGCGACGAACGGGAACGTGATGAACGTGGTCGCCAGCACGATGCCCGGCGTCGCGAAGATGATCCTCACGTCGTGCGCCTGCAGCCACGCGCCGAACACGCCGCTCGCGCCGAAGAGCAAGACGAACAGCATGCCGGCGATCACCGGCGACACCGCGAACGGCAGGTCGATGAGCGTGATGAGGAAGGCGCGCCCGCGGAAGCGGAAGCGGGCGATCGCCCACGCGGCGGCCAGGCCGAAGACGAGGTTGAGCGGCACCGCGATGACGACGACGAGCAGGGTGAGCCGGATCGCGGCGCGCGCGTCCTCGTCGGCGATGGCCGCGGCGAAGACGTCCCAGCCCTCGCCGAACGCGTGGTGCAGGATGAGCGCGACCGGCACGGCGACGAAGAGGCCGACGAAGCCGACGGCGACGCCGATGAGGAGCGCCTTCACCCACGTCGGCTCGGTGCGCGCGGCGTTCGGCTGCGCGCTCATACCTCGGCCGCCCTTCGCCGGCTCCAGCCCTGGAGCAGGTTGATGACGAACAGCATCGCGAACGACACGACGAGCATCACGAGCCCGAGCGCGGTCGCGCCGGCGTAGTCGCGGTTCTCGAGCCGCGTCATGATGAGGAGCGGCGTGATCTCGGTCTGCATCGGCTTGTTGCCCGAGATGAAGACGACCGAGCCGTACTCGCCGATGGCGCGCGCGAAGGCGAGCGCGAACCCCGTGATCGCGGCGGGCGCGATCGCCGGCAGGAGCACGCGCGACACGGTCTGCCACCGGCTGGCGCCGAGGACCGCGGCGGCCTCCTCGAGCTCGGGCTCGAGATCGGCGAGGACCGGCTGCACGGTGCGTACGACGAACGGCAGCCCGATGAACACGAGCGCGATGGCGATGCCGACGGGCGTGAACACGACGGTGATGCCGAGCTCGCGGAGCGGCTCGCCGACCCAGCCGCTCGGGGCGAGCACGGTCGTCATCGCGAGGCCGGTCACCGCGGTCGGCAGCGCGAACGGGATGTCGACGAGCGCGTCGAGGAGCCAGCGCCCCGGGAACGTGTAGCGGACGAGCACCCACGCGACGATGGTGCCGAGCACCAGGTTGACGGCGGCGGCGACGAGCGCGACGCCGAACGTGAGCCGGTACGAGGCGAGCGCGCGCGGCGACGTCGCCAGCTCCCAGAAGCGGTCGGGGCCGAGCGACGCGCTCTTCCACGCGAGCGTCGCCAGCGGGATGAGCACGATGAGCGACAGCCAGGTGAGCGTCCAGCCCAGCGACAGGCCGAAGCCCGGAAGCGCGGTGTGGCGAGAGCGCGCCATGGTCACTGCCCCGGCGCGTAGATCTGGTCGAAGACGGCGCCGTCGACGAAGTGGGCGGCCTCCGCCTTGTCCCAGCCGCCGGCGATCTCGTCGACGGTGAAGAGGCGCACCGGCGCGAACGTGCCCGGCGGCGCCGCGGCCGGATCGCGCGGGCGGTAGTGGTGGCGCGCCGCGATCGCCTGGGCCGCCGGCGCGTACAGGAACTCGACGTACGCGGTGGCGAGGGCGCGCGTGCCGCGGCGATCGACGACCTTGTCGACGATCGCGACCGGCGGCTCGGCGAGGATCGACGCCGGCGGGACGACGAGCTCGACCGGCTTGCCCTTCGCGACGGCGAGGAGCGCCTCGTTCTCCCACGCGAGGAGGACGTCGCCGATCTCGCGCTCGACGAACGTGGTCGTGGCGGCGCGCGCCCCCGAGTCGAGGACGGGCACGTTGCGATAGAGGGCGGCGACGAACGCGCGCGCCTTGGTCTCGTCGCCGCCGTGCTGCTCGAGCGCGTGGCCCCACGCGGCGAGGTAGTTCCAGCGCGCGCCGCCCGACGTGCGCGGGTTGGGCGTGATCACCTGGACGCCGGGGCGGACGAGGTCGCTCCAGTCGCGGATCCCCTTCGGGTTGCCCTTGCGGACGAGGAACACGATCGTCGACGTGTACGGCGCCGACCGGTGGGGCAGGCGCGCCTGCCACGCGAGATCGATGAGCCCCGCCCTGGCGATGTGATCGATGTCGGGGGCGAGCGCGAGGCTGACGATGTCGGGGTCGTTGCCGTCGACCACGCTGCGCGCCTGCTTGCCCGAGCCCGCGTGCGACTGGTCGACGGTGACCGACTGCCCGGTCTTCGCCTTCCAGTCCGCCGCGAAGGCGGTCTCGAGCTCGGCGTACAGCTCGCGCGTCGCGTCGTACGAGACGTTGAAGAGCACGCTGTCCGGACGCCCGCCGTCACAGCCCGTCGCCGCCGCGGCGAGCGAGGCGGCGAGGGCGAGGACACGCGCGACCGGGGCCATGGGCGCAGCATCCGTTATAGCGGATGGTCTGTCAAGACGGATGCCCGTCCGTCAAAACAGAAAACGGTGAATTCGGGTCGCGGCCGGGTGCGCTGTTACGGACGGGTTACGAGGACCTCGCCTGGGTCATGGCAGCGTGAGGATCGTGCGCCATGTTCGCCTCGCTGCCGCGCTCCTGCTTCTCTTCCACTCGGCTCCGGACGCGCAGGCTGACGAGCCGCAGGTCCACGTCGGGGGCTACATCCAGGGGCGCTGGAGCGGCAGCCACCGGGACGACGCGAGCCCCGCGTGGCAGGCCGGCGGCTTCGCGCTGCGGCGCACGCGCGTCATCATCGACGGCGACGTCGGCGAGCGGATCTCGTTCCGCACGATGGTCGAGCTGGTCGGCTCGCCGCTCCTCTTCGACGCCTACGCCGACCTCGACCTCGGCTGCGGGCTCACGCTGCGCGCGGGGCGCGACAAGGTGCCGTTCACGCGCTCGTTCCTGGCCGGCGCCTCGAGCCTGACGTTCACGGAGCGGGCGGTCGTCGTCGACCAGTTCCGCTGGGGGCGCGACCTCGGCGTCCAGCTGCGCGGCGCGCACGGGCCGGCGGCGTGGAGCGTGGGCGTCGGCAACGGGGCGGTCGACGGCGGCGTCGATCGCATGCCGGCGGCCGCCGCGCGCGTCGCGTACGCGATCACCGGGAAGCTCATCGGCCCCAACCCGGGCGACATCAAGGTGACGGAGGGGACGGCGGTGACCGTCGCCGTCGACGGCGTCATCGACGCGCCGACGGTGCCGGCCGCGGTCGGCATGGTGATGATCGATCCCGATCCGGAGCGCAACGGCACGCCGACGCGCCCTGCACCTTGACCCGCGTCGGCCGACGTCACGCTGCGCCGGCGCGGGCTCGAGCTCTCGGTCGAGGGGCTCGTGCGCCGCGACGACTGGCGCGACGCGCTGCGGACCGCGCCCGCGCTGGTCGACGTGCTCGGCGAGGCGACGCCGGTCGGCATGGCGGTGACCGGCGAGCTCACGTACCTCGCCGTCCCCGGTCGCTTCCTCGCCGGCGCGCGCGTCGCCGCCGGTGACCTGCCGGTCCTGTCGATGCGGCAGGCGACGATCGTGCCGCGTGGCCGCGACGTCGTGGAGCTGGCGCTCACCGCCATGGGCCTCCACGACGGCAAGCGCGCGCTCGACGCGACCTACACGTACCTCGACCTCGGCGACAGCGTCGAGCATCGCCTCGTCGCCGAGGCGCAGCTCAACTTCTGATCTTCATCCGATCCTCATCTGATCCTCACCCGGGCGGACGGCACCGGCCCATGTTGTTGCAGGTCCAGCCCGTCGGGCACTGGTCGGTGCTGCCGACCGTGCAGCTCTGGGTGCACACGGGCGTGGGGAGCTGACCGAAGTTGTGGCAGTACGCGGTCGGGCACATCGCCGTGCACGGCGCGTCGTCGCCGACGGTGCAGCTCGTGGTCGTCGCTGGCAGCCGCATGCGGCGGCTCCGACGACGACGGCGGCGACCGCGAGCCCGAGCGCCGCGATCGATCTCGGTCGTTTCATGGTTCCATTCCTCTCGTCGTCAGTTCCAGGTCCCCTGGATCACCAGGGACAACACGCGGCCGGGGCCGCGCACGTTGCTACGCACCTCGGGGCGCTCGTCGAGGATGTCGTCGAGCCGCAGCACCGCGAGCCAGTCGCCGCCGAGGTCGGCGGACGCCGAGGCGTCGAGGAGCGTGCTCGCCGACACCGTGTTCATGCGATCGATCGACTCGCCCGCGTGGCGGGCGCGGCCCATCAGCATGACGCGATGGTGGGGCGCGACGCGGAGCCAGCCGTCCGCGCGATGGCGCGGGAGGAAGTCGAGCGGATCGGCGCGCCACGGATCGCCGTCGTTGTTGCGCGCGCGCGCCGTCGTGAGCTGGTAGGAGCCTCCGACCTCGACCTGCGCGACGACGCGGACGCGGCCGTTCGCGTCGACGCCGCGCACGTCCGCCGTGCCGAGGTTGGTGAGCCGGTTGTCGGCCCCGCCGATGATCGTCCCTGTCGAGCGCCGCCAGTACGGCGAGACCTCGAGCGTCGTTCCTTCGCGCGGCTCGACGGTCGCGCGCAGCTCGCCGAGCGTCGCCAGCTCCGGCCCGAGCTCGGGGTTGCCGGAGACCGAGTCGAAGCGCTCGCGCAGGCTCGGCGTCCGCCCCTTGCGCGCGATCGTCGCCGACAGCTCGATCGGCTGGATCGGGCGCCAGCGCGACGTGACCTTCGCTTCCGGCCACGGGTCGGCGTCGACGCCGAGCGGGACGGCGACGCCGGCGGCGCCGTCGACGCGGAACCGTCCCTCCTCGTACTGCGCGCCGGCGGCGGCCTCGACGAGCGTGGTGTCGCCGCGGCTGCGCAGCGTCGTCGTGTCGATCGCGGTCTCGACGCGCGCGCGCTCGTGATCGACGGTGATCGCGCCGATCCAGCGCGCCTGCTTGATGATCGGACGCGTCGCGAGCGCGGTCCCTCCGACGCGCAGCGCCGTGAGGTCCTCGGCGGTCGACATGTCGGTGAGCTCCGCGTCGCGGAAGTAACGCGAGCGGCGTGACATCGCATGCGTCCATGCCCGCGCGTTGAGCTGGAGCGAGCCGCGCTTCTCGTCGGCGGCGAGCTGCGCGCGGGCCGTCGTCTCGCGATCGATGAGCAAGATCGTCGCCGTCGTCGACTGCTCGTTGGGCGGCGGCACGTAGCGGCGATCGTCGACGAAGCCGTCGGCGGCGATGCGGCGCTGGCCGCGGCGGTACTCGAGGCGCATGGCGCCGGTGGTGGAGCGCCGCCGCTCGTCGAGCGTCGCCGCCGTCGGCAGCTCGTACTCGCGCAGCCCCCAGAGCGCCGACGTCGACAGGCGGATCGCCAGGTGCGGCCGCAGCTCGACGCGGCCGGTCGCGGAGGCGCCGAACGTCGGCAGCGTGTCGCTCGCGAGGCGCGTCACGACGAGCTTCGGGCCGACGGCGTCGCGCGTGTGCACCTCGATCACGCCGCCGGGACCGCCGGGGCCGTCGAGCGGCGACTGCGCCGAGGTCGACACGCGGATCTCGACGATGTCGGTGATCGGGATGGTCGACACGTCGAACGTGCCGTAATACGGATCGCTCACGCTCACGCCGTCGACGAGGATCCGCACCGCGCCCTTGCGCGCGCCGCGGATGTCGATGATGAAGCCGCCGCGGCCGGCGTCGCGCACGTTGACGTCGGGGAGCAGCGCGAGCGCCGTGGCGAGATCGGTCGCGCCGCGCGCGGCGAGCTCCTCGCCGGTGAGCCGGACCTCGGTGTCCCGATCGTACGGCTTGTCCGGGCGCTCGTCCCAGATCTCGATCGTCTCGACCTGGTCCTCGAGCAAGCGCAAGAGCTCCTCGTCCGACAGCTCCTGCGTCGGCTCGTCGGCGGCAGCGGACGACGCCGACGCGGCGAGCGCGAAGGCCAGGAGCAGCGTGCGGCGGTGCACGCCCGCCATGGAGAGCAACTCCCTTGCCATCGTAACCCCACGATTATCGATGGAGACGGGCGTTCCGGGTTGGGGCTGTCGACCCCGACTGGGGTGATGTCATCAGCCTGTAACGAGCGTGGTTTCCTCTCAGGCGCCGCCGCCGCCGCCGTCGACGTTCACGAGCGTGCCGGAGAGCTCGCCACCGAGGAGGTCGGACTCGCACGCGTTGGCGACCGGCATGTTCGTCATCGGATCCATCTGCGTGAAGGCGATGTTCGTGAGCCGCACCGTGAGCGGCGTGCCGGCGGCGCCGACGGCGACGACCTCGACCGAGCCGCTCGTCGCCGAGAACACCTGCGTCGTGCCGTCGATCGCGCCCTGCGCGATCACGCACACGCCGCACGTCGAGTACGACGTCTCGACGCCCGTGATCGGAAACGTGCCGGCGCGGACCGCGCCACCGGCGAACGCGCCGAGGTTGTCCCAGAGCTCGACGCCGACGACCTCGTCGCTGCCCGGCAGCGTGACGACCGCCGTGTAGATCTTGAGCGCGCCCTGCGAGCCGGACTGATTGCGAAGCTGCGCGGTCGCGGTGACCGGTCCGAGATCGGGGACGCTCGTAGGCAACGAGCACATCGCCGTCGAGCCGCCGCCGCCACCGCCGCCGCTTCCGTCGCCCTCTCCGTCGCCACCACCGCCACCAC